>QMLK01000012.1 GCA_003646705.1 Deltaproteobacteria bacterium
ACGTCCGCATCCCGGCCGAGAACCTCCTGGGCGAGGAGGTGGGCAAAGGGGTCCAGTACTTGGGGGAGATCCTGGATGAGATCCGGGTGATGACCGGGGCCATGGCCCTGGGGATCGCCCGGGCGGCCTTCGACGAGGCCCTGGAGTACGCCAGAAAACGGGTGGCCTTCGGCAACCCCATCGGCCGCTACCAACTGATCCGGGCCAAGTTCGCCGACATGGCTACCGAGATGGACGCCGCCAGGCTCTTGATCTGGAGGGCGGCCTGGATGATCGATCAGGGGATCCCATGTACCAAAGAGGCCATCATGGCCAAGATGTTCGCCACCGAGGTCTGCCAGAAGGTGGTGGACGAGGCCACTCGGATCTACGGGGCCAACGGGATGGCCCTGGAGTATGCACCTCAGCGACACTTCAGGGACGCCCGCTTCCTGCTTTACGGAGGGGGTACCCACGAGGTCCTCAGGGACTATCTGGGGAGGTTGATCATAGGGAAGGTCTAAGGTAGCATCCCGCGCAAAAAAACCGCAGGAGGTGAAGGGTGGAGATCGTAGTACTGGTCAAGCGGGTCCCGGACAGCGAGGCCCAAGTCCAAGTCAAGCCCGACGGTTCGGGCGTCACCGTGGAGGAGCGCTACGGGATGAACTTCTTCGACTCCTTGGCCGTGGAGGAGGCCCTGCGGATAAAGGAGAAGTTCGGCGGCAGGGTCACGGCGATAAGCCTCGGACCGTCGCAATCGGTGGAGGTGTTGAGGACCGCCATCGCCATGGGGGTGGACGATGCGATCCTCTTGGAGGAAGAGGCCCTCTTGGGCGGGGACGAGTACGCCACCGCGAGGGCCCTGGCCGCTGCCGTGAAGACCCTTCCCTATGACCTGGTGCTCTGCGGCCGTGAGGCCTTCGACGACTCCTCCGGGGTGGTGGGCCCGGTGGTGGCCCAGTTCCTCGGCATCCCTTCGGTGACCATGGTGACCAAGGTGGAGGTGGAGCCCGAGCAGCGGAAGGTCAAGGTGGAGAGGGAGGCCGAAGGGGGAAGGGAACTGATAGAGGCCCCCTTGCCCGCCCTGCTGACGGCGCAGAAGGGGTTGAACGAACCCCGGGTCCCGCCGGTCATGGGCGTGGTGAAGGCGATGAAGGCCCAGATAAAGAAGCTCGACCTGGGGAGCCTCGGCCTCGGACCGGAGGAGGTGGGACAGAAGGGGGCGAAGCTGGAGGTGCTGCGGTACATCGAGCCCCCCAAGAGGAGGGCCGTCAAGTACATCAAGGGCGAGCCCCCCGAGATGGTGAAGGAGCTCATCGAGCTCCTCAAGACCGAGGCCAAGGCCCTTTAGGAGGTGACGAGATGGCCGGCATATGGGTGTACGCTGAGCACCACGACGGGAAGCTGAAGAAGGTGACCTTCGAGCTCCTCGGCAAGGGACGGGAGCTCGCTCAAGGCCGTGGGGAGGAACTGGGGGCCATCCTCTTGGGCAAGGACCTCGACCCCTTGGCCGAGGAGTTGAGCCCTTACGCCGATAGGGTCCACTGCCTCGAGTCCCCGATGTTGGAGGTGTACAACTGCGACGCCTTCCTCGAGGCCCTGAGCTCCTTCAGCGCCGAAAGGAACCCCTCGATGATCATGGCAGGGGCCACCTATCAGGCCAGGGACCTCTTCCCGGCCTTGGCCGGAAGGCTCCAGAAGGGGATAGTGGTCGACTGCCTCGGCGTGGAACTAGCCGACGGAGGAAGGTTCCTCCTTCGGAAGCCCATCTACGGTGGCAAGGCCCTGGTGGAGGTCGCCTTCAAGGAGGAACCCCAGTTGGTCCTGGTGAGGCCCCGGACCTTTCCTCCGGCGGAGCCTCGGAGCGAGAGGGCCGAGGTGAGCAAGGAACAGGTCGAGATAGACCCCACCAAGGTGAGGCTCAAGGTCCTCGAGGTGATGAAGACCACCGGGGAGAAGGTGGACATCACCGAAGCAGACGTGATCGTCTGTGGCGGCAGGGGTCTGAAGGACCCGGAAAACTTCAAGTTGCTGGAGGAGCTGGCCGAGGTGTTGGGCGGGGTGGTGGGCGCCACCAGGGCGGTGGTGGACGCGGGCTGGCGTCCCCAAGAGGACCAGGTGGGCAAAAGCGGCAAGACCGTCTCCCCCAACCTCTACTTCGCCGTGGGGCTCTCGGGAGCTGTACACCATGTGATGGGGATGGACACTTCCAAGGTGGTGGTGGCCATAAATCGCGATCCCATGGCCCCCATCTTCCAGTACGCCGATTACGGTCTGGTGGCTGACCTCTTTCAGGTCGTGCCGCTTTTGGCAGAGGAACTGAAGAAGGAGCTCGGAAAGTGATGGAGGGTTTGGACGCGGTAGTTGTGGGCGGGGGGCTGGCGGGGCTGGCGGCCGCTTACCGCCTGGCCAAGGACGGCCTCGCCGTGATCCTCTTCGAGAGGGGGGATCACCCCGGCAGCAAGAGCATGACCGGAGGGAGGCTCTATCTGGAGCCGGTCAGGCCCTATCTGCCCGAGCTGTGGGAGGAGGCCCCCCTTGAGCGCATGGTGACTAAGGAACGGATCACCGCCATGGCCGAGGGGGCCTCGGTGACCTTCGAGTTCACCTCCGAGGGCTTGAGAAGGCCTCAGCCCCACAGTTGGACCGTCCTGCGGTCGCCCTTTGACCGCTGGTTTGGGGAGAAGGTGGCCGAGGTCGGTGGCTTCGTGATCCCCCAGCGAAAGGTGACCGACCTGCTGAAGGAGGACGGCAAGGTGGTGGGGGTGGTGGCCGAAGGGGAGGAGATACCCGCCCAGGTGGTGATCCTGGCCGATGGGGTGCTCTCACCCCTTGGGGAGAAGGCCGGCCTGAGGGGGCCCCTGGACCCCAGGTACGCAGCGGTCGGCTTCAAGGAGGTGATAAGGCTCGAGCAAGGGGAGATAGAGAAGCGCTTCGGCCTGAGAGAGGGCGAAGGGCTGGCCCATCTCTTCTTCGGCTCCATCACCAAAGGGGTCTTTGGAGGGGGTTTCCTATACACCAACCGCGAAAGCCTCTCCCTCGGCCTCGTGGTAGGGATTGAGGCTTTCACCGAGAGGCTGCCGGCAGAGATGCCCGAGCTGCTCGAGGACTTCAAGGCCCGTCCAGAGGTGGCGCCCCTCATAGAGGGAGGGGAACTCCTGGAGTACTCGGCCCACCTGATCCCCGAAGGAGCCCATAGGGTGGTCAAGAGGCTTTACGGAGACGGGGTGCTCCTGGCGGGGGATGCTGCAGGTTTCGCCCTCAACCACGGGATAACCGTGAGGGGGATGGACTTCGCCTTGGCCTCCGGGGCCCTGGCCGCCCAGGCCGTCAAGGAGGCGAAGGAACGCGGGGACTTCTCCTCTGGAAGCCTCGCCCGCTACGAGGAGCTGCTGAAGGGGAGCTTCGTGCTGAAGGACATGGAGGCCTTCGGCCACACCTCCGAGGTGTTGGCTCATGGGAGGCTCTACGATCGTTATCCTTACTTCCTCTGTTCCTTGGCCGAGGAGTTCTTCCGGGTGGGGGCGGGACCCAAGGAGAAGATATCTCGCACCCTCTGGCGCTTCGCCAAGGATCTGCTGTTGGACTCCAAGACATGGAAGGACCTCTGGAGGATGAGGGAGCTGTGATGAAGGTCGAGGAGAAATTGGCCCTCGGGTTCTTCAGGACCGACGACCGATCCCACATCGTGCTGGACCAGGAGGCCTGTAGGGCCTGTGATCTGAAGGTTTGCCTCAAGATCTGTCCCGCGGGGCTCTACTCGATAAGCGAGGAGACCGGAGAGGTGGTGGTGGAGTACGCAGGGTGTTTGGAGTGCGGGACTTGCCTCTTGGCATGCCCCAAGGGGGCCATCCGGTGGGAGTACCCGCGGGGGGGTTACGGAGTACAGTACCGTTATGGATGAAAAACTCGTGAGGGAGATATCCTTCGAGGAACGGATGCCCCTTTGGGAGAGGATCTACCGCCGTCTCCGGGGGGCCATCCAGCGGGGGGAGTTCGACCCAGGGACCAGGCTGGTCGAGCAGAGGCTCGCCGAGGAGCTGGGCGTGAGCCGCACCCCGGTGAGGGAGGCCCTTTACAGGCTCGAGCGAGAGGGGCTGGTGACGAAGGTCCCCCATAAGGGGATCGTGGTCCGGGAACAGGACCCCGAGGAATTGAAGGAGGTCCTGGAACTGAGGGGACTCTTAGAGGGATACGCTGCGGCCTTGGCGGCCAAGAAGGGGGACGAGGAGCTCTTCGACGAGTTGGAGGAAATCCTCAAGCGCTCCGAAGAGGCCCTCGAGAAGAACGACATAGACGAGCTTGTGAAGCTCAACACCCAATTCCACGAGACCCTGTACCGCCGCTGTGGGAACCACAAGCTCTTGGAGTTGATAAAGGACCTCCGAGATCAGTTCTTCCGGTTCCGTACCTCCATCCTCAGGATCAAGGGAATGCCGAGGGTCTCCATCGAGGATCACTACAAGATGTTGGAGCTGATGCGCAAAGGGGAGAGCCAGGCCGTGGAGAAGTTGGTCAGGGAGCATATAGGGAGGGGGAAGGAGAGACTCCTCCGGGAGATAAAAAGATAAGATAATAAGGAAGAGAGGGATAAGGGATGCAGAGACGGATCAAGGTCCTGATAGCCAAGCCGGGGCTCGACGGCCACGACCGAGGGGCCAAGGTGGTGGCCTACGCCTTGAGGGATGCGGGGATGGAGGTCATCTACACGGGGCTGCATCAGACCGTCGATCAGATCATCTCCACAGCCCTCGAGGAGGACGTGGACGTGATAGGCCTGAGCATCATGTCCGGGGCCCATCTCCCCATCTGCGAGAAGCTGATGCAGCGGGTGAGGGAGGAGGGCCTCGAGGACCGTCTCGTGGTGGTGGGAGGGGTGATCCCTAAGGAGGACGTGCCCAAGCTCAAGACCTTGGGGGTCAAGGGGGTCTTCCCCGGGGGGACGCCCCTTCAGGAGATCGTGGACTTCATCCTCAAGAACGCTCCCACGAGGGAAGGGGTATAGCCATGGGCGTGGCCAAGTACATCAAGGACGAAAAGGACCGGGTACTGGAGGTCATCTTTCAGTCTGGCATCAAGGTGAAGCCCCACTACGGGCCCAAGGACCTGGAGGAGGTGGGCTTCGACTACGAGAAGGACCTGGGCGAGCCTGGGGAGTACCCCTTCACCCGCTCCATCCATCCCCAGGGCTACAGGACTAGGGAGTGGACCACCAGGCAGTACACGGGTTTCGGGACCCCGAAGGAGACCAACGAGCGGTTCAAGCTGATGATCTCCCAGGGGCAGACCGGGCTCAACGTGGCCTTTGACCTCCCGACCCAGATGGGCCTCGACTCGGACGACCCCCTGGCAGAGGGGGAGGTGGGCCGCGTGGGGATGGCCGTTGACACCCTGAGGGACTTCGAGATCGCCTTCGAGGGCATAGCGCTCGATCGTATCGGCACCGGCCTCACCATCAACGCCGTGGCTTCCATCATGTTGGCCATGTACCAGGCGGTGGCCGAGAAGTTCGGCTACCGGCCCGAGGTGATCAGCGCCACCCCCCAGAACGACATCCTCAAGGAGATGATCGGCCGAGGGATGTGGATCTTCCCGGTGGAGCCCTCGGTGAAGCTGATCGGGGACACCATCGAGTACTCCATGAAGGTGATGCCCAGGACCAACGCGGTGAGTGTGTGCGGGTACCACATCCGCGAATCCGGCGCCACCCCCGCCCAGGAGATCGCCTATGCCTTCCAGATCGCCAACACCTACATCGAGGAGGTGGTCCGGCGGGGCTACCACGTTGACCAGTTCGCCAGGGGCATCACCTTCAACTTCAACATCTTCGGCAACCTCTGGGAGCAGGTGGCCAAGTTCCGCGCCGCCAGGAAGCTCTGGGCCAAGCTCCTGAAGGAGAAGTGGGGGGCCAAGGAGCGAAGGACCATGTTCCTGCGGGGGCTCTTCGGAGGCGGGGGTTCGGGCCTCACCAAGGAGCAGCCCATCATCAACGTGGTCCGTGGGGCTTACTACGCCCTGGCCGCAGCCCTGGGCGGGGCCCAGACCACGGCCTTGTGCTCCTACGACGAGGCCTACACCATCCCCACCCCCTACTCGGCCCTAATATCGCTGAGGACGCTTCAGCTGCTGATGGACGAAGTAGGGCTGAGGGACACGGTGGACCCGCTGGCGGGCTCCTACTTCATCGAGACCCTCACCAAGCAGATGGAGTCCAAGATCCTCGAGGAGATGGCCGAGATCGACCGCATCGGGGGGATGAAGCGGGCGGTGGAGACGGGCTATGTGCAGCGGAAGGTGGCCCAGCAGGCCTACCAGTGGCAAAAGGGCCTGGAGCGGGGCGAGTATATAAAGATCGGGGTCAACAAGTACACAGACCCTGGCCCCCTCGGGGAGGAGGGGGAGGTGGAGCTCCATAAGTACGACCCCCGAACGGCCGAAGAGCAGATAAAGGCCCTAAAGGAGGTGAAGCGCACAAGGGACAACCGGGAGGTGCTCAAGCGCCTGAAGGACCTGGAGGCCGCGGCCCGGCAGGGCAAGAACGTCATGCCCTACCTCGTGGAGGCCGTGAAGGCCTACGCCACCGTCGGCGAGATGACCAAGGTCTTCAAGGAGGTCTTCGGAGAGTTCCAAGAGCCTTCCATCTTCTAATCCAAAGAAGTCAGAGGAGGGGATAGATGGCTTCCTATCGTTTGGGCTGCGACATCGGCGGTACCTTCACCGACTTCGTCTTGGTGGATGACTCTACGGGCGAGATCCGCATCAACAAGTGCCTGACCACCCCAGCTGACCCCTCGGAGGCGGTGGAGACGGGGGTCCGCCAGCTCCTGGAGAGCACCCAGGACTTTATGCCCCACCTCACCGAGATCATCCATGGGACCACCTTGGTGATCAACGCCATCATCGAGCGCAAGGGGGCCAAGACCGGCCTTATCACCACCAAGGGGTTCAAGGACGTGCTGGAGCTCGGAAGGGAGCTCAGGTATGACGCCTACGACATCTTCGCCGAGTACCCTGAGCCCCTGGTGCCGAGGCCCCTAAGGATGGAGGTGGACGAGAGGGTCTACAGCGATGGCCGAGTGCTCAAGCCCCTCAAGGAGGATGAGGTGAGGGAGGTGCTCGGGGCCTTGCTCGATCAGGGGATCCAGTCGCTGGCGGTCTGCCTCATCAACTCCTTCGAGAACCCCGTGCATGAGTTGAAGATAAAGGAGATCGTCACGCGCGAGGCCCCGGATCTGTTCCTCTCCATCTCCTACGACGTGCTGCCCCAGATCCGCGAATACGAACGCACCTCCACCACCGTGGCCAACGCCTACGTGAAGCCCATAACCGCCCGTTACCTCAAGAAGCTCCAGGATCGCCTCCAAGGGCTAGGCTTCAAGGGCCGTCTCTTCATCATGCTCTCCTCAGGGGGCATCACCTCCGTGGAGACGGCCCGGGAGTTCCCCGTGAGGATCATCGAGTCGGGGCCCACAGCGGCTGTGATCGCCGCCCAGTACTACGGCAAGATGTTCAACCTACCGGACATCTTCTGCTTCGACATGGGCGGGACCACCGCCAAGAGCTGCCTCATACAGAAGGGGCAGGCCGGGCTGGTCTCCACCTTCGAGGTGGGGAGGGTCCAGCGCTTCAAGAAAGGCTCAGGGCTCCCCATCCAGGTCCCCGTGGTCGACCTGATGGAGATAGGTGCAGGGGGCGGAAGCATCGCCCGTATAAGCAAGATGGGCCTCCTTCAAGTGGGGCCCGAGAGCGCGGGGGCCGACCCGGGGCCGGTCTGTTACGGCCTTGGAGGCACAGAGCCCACGGTGACCGATGCCGACCTGGTGCTAGGGTACCTGGACCCGAACTACTTCCTCGGCGGGGCGATGAAGCTCGACAAGCCCGCTGCGGAGCGTGCCATCGAGGAACGGGTGGCCAGACCCCTTGGCACGAGCCTCATCGAAGCCGCCTTCGGGATCCACGACCTCATTAACGAGACCATGGCCGCCGCGGCCAAGACCCACATCGCTGAAAAGGGCGGCAACCCCAACATCGTCACCATCGTCGCCTTCGGCGGCGCGGGGCCCGTCCATGCCTATGGCCTGGCCAAGAAGATCGGGGCCCCCAGGATACTGGTGCCACCCCTGGCCGGGGTGGGCTCAGCCCTGGGCTTCTTCACTGCCCCCATGTCCTTCGACCTGGCCAGAAGCCACAAGGTGTCGCTGGAGGAGGCCGACTTCTCCACCATCGAGCGGATCTTCCAAGAGCTCCAGGCAGAGGGTGCCGCCACCCTGAAGAGCGCCCGTGAGGGTGAGGAGGTGATCTTCGAGCGGTCCCTGGACATGAGGTTTGTGGGTCAGGGCGCCGAGACCAACGTCCCCATAGACAACAGGCCCTTTACGGAGTGGAAGAAGGAGGAGATCAGGCAGCTCTTTGACGAGCACTACGAGCGCCTCTACGGCCGAACCTATCCCGAGACCCCCGTGGAGTTCGTCACCTTCAGGCTGAGGGCGAGGCTGCCGGATCGCCCCTTCAAGCTGCCCAAGCTCGAGGTCGGCACGGCCTCCCTCGAGGAGGCCAAAAAGGGCCAGCGGCCGGCCTTCTCCCTGCTGAAGAGGGAGTTCATCCCCTTCTCGGTCTACGACCGCTACAAGCTCTTCCCCGGGGCCGAGATAGAGGGACCGGCCATCATCGAGGAGAGGGAGTCCACCATCGTGGTGGGAGAAGACGCCAAGGCTCGCGTGGACGATTACGGTTTTGTATGGATAGAGTTCAGGGGGGATTAAGATGGGCAGAAAGTTCGATCCCATAACGCTGGAGATCCTTTGGAGGAGATTGATCTCCATCGTGGACGAGGCAGATGCCTCTGTGGCCCGCACCGCCTTCTCGAGCCTCCTGCGGGACGCCCACGACTACACCTGCATGTTCACCGACCGCTATGGCCGTGAGCTCGCCCAGGGGACCTTCTGCACCCCGGGCCAGGCCGGGGCCATGGCCCTGGGGGTGAAGAAGATCATCCACCACTTCCCCTCGGAGGAGTACCGGCCAGGGGACGTGATCATAGTGAACGACCCCTGGCTCCTGGCGGGACATCTGAACGACATCTGCGTACTGAGCCCCATCTTCTACAAGGGAGAACTGGTGGCCTTCACCGCCTGTGTCTTTCACCACTCGGACATCGGCGGTAGGGTCTCCTCGGACAACCGCGAGGTCCACGAAGAGGGGCTCTTCATCCCGCCCATAAAGCTCTACGAGGCTGGAAAGCTCAACGAGGCCGTCACGGAGATGATCCGTTGGAACGTCCGAACCCCTGAGCAGGTGATCGGGGACATCCGCAGCCAGGTGGCGGCCAACCACGTCTGCTCGGAGAAGATCGTCGAGATGATGAAGGAGGAGGGGCTCGAGGACCTGGACGACCTGGCCTCCGAGATCATCAGCCGCACCGAGGACAGCATGCGCCGCGCCATCTCCAAGATCCCCGATGGGGTCTACCCCTACGAGGGGTTGATAGAGGGGGCGGGGGGACGTGAGGACATAACCATAAGGCTCAAGGTGGAGGTCAAGGGGAGCGACATCAACGTCGACTTCACCGGCACCTCCCCCCAGGTCAACTGGGGAGGAAACGTGGTCTACAACTTCACCTACGCCTACGTCTTCATGGCCATAAAGAGCGCCATGGACCCCGACATCCCCATCAACGAGGGCTCCACCCGCCCCGTGAAGGTGACCGCCCCGGAGGGCACGGTGGTCAACTGCAAGTTCCCAGCGGCGGTGGCAGCCCGCATGCAGATAGGCCACTTCATGACGGAGATGGTCTTCCGGGCCCTGGCGGAGGCCATCCCCGACAGGGTCATCGCCCCCTGCGGCGGCACCCCCGCCCAGACCAACATCTTCTACGGCCGCAGACACGACGGCAGTCCCTGGCTCACCATGATCATCCGCGGCGGGGGGATGGGCGCCAGCAGCAAGCAGGACGGCCACCACTGCGCGATCTTCCCCGCCAACGGGGCCAACACCCCGGTGGAGATCTTCGAGAGCGACACGCCGCTGCTAGTCCTTGAGCGGAAGCTCATCACCGACTCCGGTGGCCCTGGAAGGATGCGGGGAGGGCTCGGCAGGACCATGGTCATCAAGGTGCCTGATGACGAGTACGCCCCTCAGCCTCCGGTGACGGTGGCCATCCAAGCGGGCCGCTACAAGTACCCCCCCGAGGGGCTCTTCGGCGGGAGGCCTGGGGCCCGGGCTCAGTTCCTAGTGAACGGCGAACCGGGGGACCCGAGCGGCCTCACCTTCTGCAACCCGGGCGATGTGATGGCCTTTCACAGCGCCGGAGGTGGTGGCTACGGCGACCCCTTCGAGAGGGACCCGGAGATGGTGCGCCGAGACGTGATCTACGGCTACGTGAGCCCCGAACGGGCCAGGGAGGACTACGGGGTGGTGATAGACCCCAAGACCTACGAGATCGACTACGAGGCCACCGAGAGGCTGAGGCGCGGCAGGAGGGGCTGAGGGGACCCTTGGGGGGATTACGAGGGACGCCCGAGGGCGCCCCATTAGAACCAAGAGGAGGGCCGAGATGCAGAGGAGGACCTTTTACCCAGACATAAAGTCAAAGGAGGAGCTCGAGGAGATCCAGCTCCAAGGGCTCAAGTGGACGGTGAGGCACGCCTACGAGGGCTCGGACTTCTACCGGCAGCGGTTCGAGGAGGCGGGGGTGAGCCCCGATGACATCAAGACCCTGGAGGACATCCGCAAGCTCCCCTTCACCACCGCCCAGGACCTGCGAGACGGTTACCCCTTCCCCTTGCGGGCGGTCCCCTTTGAGAAGATCGTCAGGATCCACGCCTCCTCCGGCACCACGGGCAAGCGGAAGGTCCTCTGCTACACCCAGAAGGACATAGACGACTGGTTGGATATGTTCGCTCGCTGCTACGAGACGGCGGGCCTCACCCCCGAGGATCGGGTCCAGATCGCCGTGGGCTACGGGGTCTGGACCGCAGGGGTGGGCTTTCAGCTCGGCTGTGAACGCCTCGGGGCCATGGCCATCCCCATAGGGCCGGGCAACATCGACATGCAGTGCCAATTCCTGGAGGACTTCCAGTCCACGGCCCTCTGCTGCACTGCCTCCATGGCGCTTCTCATGGCCGAGGAGGTCGACCGCAGGGGGCTGAGGGACAGGATCAGCCTCAAGAAGGTGATCTTCGGCTCGGAGCGCTCATCTGAGGCCATGCGCCGGAAGATCAAGGAGCTGCTGGGCGTCGAGGACATCTTCGACATCACGGGGCTCACCGAGCTCTACGGGCCCGGGGCGGGGATCGACTGCCCCAAACACGAAGGGATCCACTACTGGGCCGACTATTACATCCTGGAGCTGCTCGACCCGGAGACCCTGGAGCCCGTCCCCCCAGGGGAGGTGGGGGAGATGGTGGTCACCACCCTGAAGAAGGAGGCCGCCCCCCTGATCCGCTACCGCACCCGGGACCTCACCCGGCTCATCCCCCACCCCTGCTCCTGTGGGAGCATCTTTCCCATGCACGACAGGATCCTCGGGCGCTCCGACGACATGTTCATCATCCGCGGGGTGAACGTCTACCCGAGCCACATCGACGAGATCATCTCGGGCTTCGCCGAGGTGGGCAGCGAGTACCAGATCATCCTCGAACGCGGCGCAGATGGCAAGGACTACATGACCCTGAAGGTGGAACGGGAGAGGGGACTGGACCCCGCCCGCGACGAGGAGGTGGCCGGGCGGATCGCCGAAGAGATCAAGAAGAGGGTGTTGGTGAGCTGTCGGGTCCAGATCGTGGACTACGGATCTCTGCCCCGCACCGAGCGCAAGTCCAAGCGAGTCTTCGACTACAGGGAGTAGGGCCATGGTCAGGTACGACTACTTGAAGGCACGTTCCGTGAAGGAGGCCATCGGGTGGCTCAAGGAATACGGCTCCCGGGCCATGCTGATCGCCGGGGGTACCGACGTGATGGTCGGGATCAAGCAAGGGAAGTTCGCCCCGGAGGTCCTCATCTCCCTGCGGGGGATAGAGGAGCTCAGCTACATCCGCCCTGAGGACCAACGGCTCAAGATCGGGGCTCTCACCACCCACAGGCAACTCGAGCGCTCCGAACTCATAAGGGAGCGCTTCGGGGCCCTGGCCGATGCGGTCCAGAACCTGGGCTCGGTCCAGA
>QMLK01000013.1 GCA_003646705.1 Deltaproteobacteria bacterium
CAGACCTGAGGGATTACGACGCCATCACCGGTAAGATAAGGCGCTTCAACGCCATCGGTGAGGTCACAAAGCCCGTACAGGTCCAGATAGTCAGAGGGGGTAAGTTCCACTACTTCTCCGTGGTGGACGACCCCGCTATCATTACGCCACCTGAGAAGTAAGTCCTTTCGGGGAGGGGCCGAAGGGGATCCAGGCCCCTCCCTTTCTCTGTCGGAGGAGAGGCGCAGTATCGGGTTCTGAGAAGGGATCATGATCTGGCAACAGCTTGCAAACGGGCTGGCGATCGGCAGTGTGTACGCCCTCATCGCCTTGGGGCTCACCATGGTCTACGGGGTCCTCAGGATCCTCCACATCGCCCACGCGGGGATCTACGCCCTGGGGGCCTACATAGGGCTTCTGGCCTTCCGCTTCGTGCCCAACTTCTGGTTCTCCTTGGTGGTCGCCATGGCGGCCTGTTCCCTGGCGGGGATCCTCGTAAAACGATACCTCTACATGCCCCTGCTCACCCTCCCGCGCATCGTCCCCCTCATCGCCAGCATAGGCCTCTTCATCGCCATGGAGGAGATCTTCCGCATAGTGGCCGGTCCCTACGTCCTCTCCTTCCCAGCAGACCCGGGCCTCGGGAGCCTGCAGTTGGGGATCGTCAAGATCACCAACAATCAGCTCCTGGTCTTCCTGGTGACCTGCATCCTGCTGGCCGTATTGTGGTTCATCATGAGCAAGACCAAGCTCGGCCTGGCCATGAAGGCCACCTCTCAGGATCTGGAGATCGCCTCGGTTATGGGGATAGACACCGAGAGGATCATCGCTGCGAACTTCCTGATCGGGTCGGCCATGGCGGGGGCTGCAGGGGTGCTCGTAGGGGTCTACTTCAACTCCGTCTATCCGACCATGGGTTCCATCCCCGCTTACAAGGCCTTGGCCATCATCGTCCTGGGCGGGTTGGGGTCGATCCCCGGAACGGTGCTGGGCGGTCTCCTCATAGGCGTAGGGGAGACCCTCCTCCTCGGCATGACCGATATCCCCTTTCCACGGGATGCCCTGGCCTTCATCATCATGATCCTCATCCTCATGTTTCGACCTTACGGGCTCCTCGGGAAGGAGTGAAGAGATGTTCGGCGGCTATACCCTAACCGTGGCGATCAACATCGGGATATACATAATATTGGCCATAAGCCTCAACGTCATCACGGGGTACGCCGGACAGATCTCCCTGGGACATGCTGCCTTTTGGGGGATAGGGGCTTACTGTTCGGCGCTTTTGGCCACCAAGGCCGGCTTGCCCTTCTGGGTCGTACTGCCCTTGACCATCGCCCTGACCACCCTCATCGGTTCGCTGCTGGCCATCCCCTGTCTGCGGGTGAGGGAGGACTTTCTGGCCATCACCACCATAGGGATAAACTTTGTGGTTCAAGCCGTCTTCCTCTACGTGCCCTTCTTCGGAGGGGCGATGGGGATCGGGGGGATCCAGGCCCCCTTCGGCATGTCCTCCTTCTTTTGGATCACGTGGGGGTTCGTGCTGCTCTGTGTCGTCCTGGACCGTTGGTTGGTGAGGTCATGGATTGGGCTCGCCCTGGAGTCCATCAGGGAGGACGAGACGGCTGCGGCCATCTCCGGGATAGACGTGGTGAAGTTCAAGGTCTTGGCCTTCGCCATAGGCAGCGGCCTGGCTGGATTGGCAGGCCACCTTTACGCCTACTTCATGACCTTCATCAGCGCCGATGACTTCGGCTTTCCGCAGTCCATCGTCATCCTCTCGATGATAGTCTTCGGCGGGATCGGCACCTTGAGGGGGCCCGTCCTGGGGGCCATCATCCTGGGATTAGCCCCCGAGTTGTTTCGGCCGATAATGGAATATCGCACCCTGATCTACGGGGCGCTGCTGATATTCATGATGCGTTTCCAGCCCGGGGGCATCCTCGGAGAGGAGAGCCTCATCTTGAGGACCTTCAGGGGGGTGCGCCAGAGGGCTTGATGGGTTGGATACAGAGGTCCAGATGACTTTGCTGCAGGTCAAATCCCTGACCAAGGACTTCGGAGGGCTCAGGGCCCTGGAGGACGTCACCTTCCACCTCGAGGAGGGGGAAATCCTGGGGATCATCGGCCCCAATGGTGCGGGCAAGACCACCTTGTTCAACATCATAAGCGGTGTGCTCCGGCCTACAAGGGGCGAGATCGTCTTCAGGGGGATACCAGTACACCGACTGAGGCCCCACCAGATAGCGATGGCCGGCATCGCCCGGACCTTCCAGATCGTCAGGCCTTTCAACAACTTCACCGTGCTGAAGAACGTCCTCGTCGCCCTCGGCCATCGTTTCTACCCGAGACTCCTCTCCTCTGTCTCCCCCTTCGAGGTCCGGGATCACGTAGAGGCGGCCCATGAGATACTGCGTAGGGTGGGGATGGACGCCTACAAGGACAGCATAGCCAAGAACCTCCCCTTGGGGCTCAAGAAGCATCTGGAGATCGCTCGGGCTCTGGCCCTGGAGCCGAAGCTGCTGTTGCTGGACGAGCCCATGGCCGGCCTGCAGCACGGCGAGGCCGAGAGGCTCGCAGCCCTCATACGCCAACTGAGGCAGGAGGGGATCACCATAATCCTGATCGAGCACAACGTGCAGGTGGTGATGGACCTGTGTGAGCGGATCGTGGTGCTCGATCACGGGGTGAAGATAGCGGAGGGCCTGCCCGAGGAGATCAGGACCGATCCTCGGGTCATAGAGGCCTACTTGGGCACGGGAGGAGAGGTTGCTCAGGGTTGAGGGGATAGAGGTCTTCTACGGCGAGTTCCAGGCGGTCTCCGGGGTCTCCTTCCAGGTGCAGGAGGGGGAGCTGGTGGCCATCATCGGGGCCAACGGTGCCGGGAAATCGACCATCTTGAGAGCCATCATGGGGCTTCAGCGTTGCAGAAGCGGCAGGATCGTCTTTCGAGACCGAGACATCACCGCCATGCCGACCCATCAGAGGGCACGGTTGGGGATCACGCTGGTGCCCGAAGGCAGGAGGCTCTTTCCGGACTTGACGGTGGAGCAGAACCTCCTGATAGGGGCATACCGTCGGATCGACCCCGCGGAGATGGAAGAAGACCTCGAACGCATATATGGGCTCTTCCCCGTCCTCAAGGAGAGGAGGTCCCAGATAGCCAAGACCTTGAGCGGCGGCGAACAGCAGATGTTGGCCATTGGGAGGGCCTTGATGTCGAGGCCTCAGCTCATCCTGATGGACGAGGTCTCCCTGGGCCTGATGCCCAAATACGTCGACGAGGTCTTCAGGACCATCGAGGGACTTCACCGGGAGGGGGTGACCCTGCTGTTGGTCGAGCAGAACGCCCGGAAGGCCTTGGCCATCGCTGATCGGGGCTACGTGCTCGAGACGGGCAGGGTCGTCATGGAGGGTGAGGCCGCAAGACTGGCCTCAGATCCCCGGGTGAAGAAGGCCTATCTCGGAGGGTGAAAATGAAGGTCCTTGAGTGCGTACCGAACTTCAGTGAAGGCAGGGATAGGGCCAAGATCGAGGAGATCGTCGATCAGATCCGACGGACCGACGGCGTGAAGCTCCTCGACTACAGTTGGGACGAAGACCACAACCGTTCGGTGGTGACCTTCGTCGGTGAGCCGGACAGGGTCTACGAGGCCGCCCTCAAGGCCTGCCTCAAGGCCATCGAGTTGATAGATATGAGGAGGCATTCCGGGGCCCACCCCCGATTGGGGGCGGTGGACGTGGTGCCCTTCGTCCCCATCCGCGAGGTGGAGATGGCCGAGGCGGTCGAGATAGCCCATAGGTTCGGCAAGGAGCTGGGGGAAAGGGCGGGGGTCCCGATCTACTTCTACGAGGAGGCCGCCCTCAGGCCCGAGCGGAGGGAGCTGCCGGCAATACGCAAGGGGGAGTACGAGGGGCTCGAGGAGAAGCTCCAGGACCCCGACTGGCAGCCCGATGCAGGTCCGAAGGGGTTCAACCCCAAGGCCGGGGCGACGGTGGTCGGGGCCCGATACCCCCTCATCGCCTTCAACGTCAACCTGAACACCGACGACCTCGAGGTCGCCAGGAGGATCGCCCGGGCGGTGAGGTTCAAGGACGGCGGGTTCCGCTACGTGAGGGCCATGGGGGTCGCTCTGGCCGAAAGGGGCATGACCCAGGTCTCCATGAACCTGTTGAACTACGAGGGGACCCCTATCCATCGAGTCTTCGAGGCCATCCGCGCCGAGGCCTCACGGTATGGGGTCCAGATCGTCGAATCGGAGGTAGTGGGGCTCATCCCCCTGGCGGCCCTGGTGGAGGTGGCGAGCTTTTACTTGAGGGCCCACGGCCTCAGCCCCGATCAGGTCATAGAGAACAGGCTACTGTAGCTGGAGGAGAAGATGAAGGAACTGGCCCTGTCGCGATTCCTCGAGGACCTCTCCGCGGGGACCCCGATCCCCGGGGGTGGAAGCGTCTCGGCCCTGGCCGCCGCCCTCTCAGCCTCCCTCATCTGCATGGTCGCAAACCTCACCGTCGGGAAGAAGGACTTCGAAGACGTAAGGGGGGAGATGGAGAGGATTTCGAGGGAAGCCCTCTCCATCAGGGACCGGTCCCTTGAGACCATGGCAAAGGACGTAGAGGCCTTTCGAAGGGTCCTTGAGGCCTATCGCCTTCCCAAGGAGACGCCCTCCCAAAGGGAGCAGCGCAGCAGGCGGATCGAGGAGGCCTACAAGGAGGCCATGGAGCCGCCCCTTGAGGTCATCGAAGGCGCCCTCCGTCTACTCTCCCTCTGCGAGGCCCTCGTCGAGAGGGGCAACCCCTCCGCCATCAGTGATGCCGCTGTGGCCCTCTACCTGGCCGAGGCCGCCTTGAGGGGAGGGGTGTCCAACGTCATCATAAACCTAAACAATTTGAGGGATGAAGAGCTGAGGGGGTCGATCAGGGAGAGGATCGAGGGGCTTCAAGAGAGGGCGAAGGCCTTAAAGGAGAGGGTCGAGGCTGTCCTTTCGTCCAAGTTATTCCATACCCCTTAAGCCTGATCCCCTCTTTATCAAGATCAGTCCAGGTTGAAGATGGCCCTGGCGTTCTCATAGCTCACCTTGCGAGCTAAGGACCGAGGGAGCTGGGGGAGGATCTTCAGGGCCTCTGGGCTAGGGGGGCCTATACGCCTCGGCACCTCTGGGGTGACGAAGAAGCGATCGCTCCCGATGAAGAAACGGTCCGGAAAGGCGCCGATCAACTCGAGCCACTCCGGCTTTATCCTACCCCTTGGGTCCAAGGGGCTGTTGTCCGGCCTGCTGTCGGGGCCCACCTTGAGGCTCATGTAGAGGTTGGGGTGTCTCTTGAGGAGTTCGCCGCAGAGGTGGGCGGTGCGGTACCCCGTGTTGTCCCATCCTGCGTGGGCCCAGATGATCTTGGCCCTTCGGTTATGGGCCAGGAGTCGTTCAAAGGCCTCGATGTTCGGTCGCAAGGTCCGGGGGTTGGGCGGCGAGCTGAACCTTGTAGGCAGGGGCATCCTTCGGGGCACCGCCTCCATGTGGAGGTCTATGGGCACGCAGAAACGTGCGGCGATGTCGACCAGAAGGAGCAGGAGGGGGTGATCAGGGGGAGCCCATTCATAGGGATGCCTGGGGTTGAAGGAGAGGTGTTCGACCGCCATCTCCCCGAAGCCGAGGGCCCCCTTCTTGAGGATCTCAAGGGCCCTCCTCTCGAACTCCTTCCGCAATCTCGGGCTCACCTCTCCCCTCTGGAGGGCTCGCTGGATCATGGGGTTTAGCGATCCGCCACCGCCGAGCAGGGCGAAACGGCGAGGGTATCTCTTGATCACGCCCATCAGGTCCTCGATGTCGTACCTGTTGGGGTGATGGGGCGGGAAGGGCGGTGGCATGATGACCATCTTGGAGATCCCCAACCTCTGCATGGTGGCCAGGGCCACCTTGGCCGCCCCCTCGTAATCGAGCACGAGACCTCGAGGGGTCCGAAAGCGGCCCATCAGGTGGTTGTGACCATCTATGACGGGGAGGTCCTTCGCGGAGGCGCTGTATGGGATCGCAAGGCCGAGGACGATGAGGAGCCATGCAAAAAGGGGCTTCAAAGGGCCCTGCAATTGGTTCAGTCGGCAGAGGTTCTGCATAGTTCCTCGTGCAGAAAGGTCCTCAGGTCCTTCCAATAATAAGCCACCTTCCAGAAGAGCTTGTGTCCGCCGCCGCGGTCATAACGGATGGCGCGGAATTCCTTCCCGTATCTCCTCAGGGCCTCCTGCAGCAACTCGAAGTCCTCCAAGATCCAGTGCTCGTCTTCGGCTTCGACCATCAGTAAGACGGGGGCCTTGAGGGAAGGTACCCCCTTCACCGCTTCGGCGAAGAGGCCCCTTCCCGGTGCAGGGGCGAGGATGACCAAGGCCTTCAGGTCCTCCCGTTCCACCCCGACCATGAGGGTCAGGAGCCCCCCTCGGGAGAAGCCCATGAGGGCCACTCGGTCGGGATCGACCTCCGGCAAGGCCTTCACGTAATCCACCGCTCGAGAGACCTCCTCTTTGTGAGCGGGGATGTCTCTGCGGCCGCTCCTCCGGATGGTGGCGAAGGCCAAGAAGCCATCAGCGGCCAAGGCCTCACATATCCCCCTCAGGTCGTAGCCACGGAGGGCTGCCCCTTCGTAGCCCCAGAGATCCACGATTAGACCGTGGTTGTAGATTACGGCTGGGAAGGGTCCCTTTCCAGCCGGTCGGCAAAGGATGGCCTCGCCTCGTTGTGTCCCGACCTGATGGTTGATGAGGGTGGCCTTGGGGCCTTCGGCATAACTCGAAGGGGGCAGGAGCAGGGACAGGAGGGTGAAGCTCGCGGCGAGGATCTCCTTTGACACCTTCAGGGGCATCCCTCCTTTCAGAAGCCGCTCAGCTCCATGAAGAGGAAGCTGTCCATCACCTCCTCGCGGAAGAGCTCCATCACGCGGTTCTTGACCTCGAAGAATTGGTCCGTCTCGGTAACCTTGTAGTCGCGGGGCCGTGGAAGTCCGGTCTCGATGACCTCCACCACCCGGGCAGGTCGCTTGCTGAAGACCACCACCTTGTCCGCCAGGTAGACGGCCTCATGGATGTTGTGGGAGATGAAAAGGATGGTGACCCCTGTCTTCTCCCATACCTCCATGATCTTGTCGTGCATCCACAAGGTGGTCTGAAAGTCCAGGGAGCTGAAGGGTTCGTCAAGCAGCAGGATGTCCGGCTGGTAGATCAGGGCCCTCAGGATGGCCAACATCTGCTGCTGTCCCCCGCTCAGCTCGTAGGGGTAGGCGTCCTCGCGGATCGACATATCGAGCATCCAGAGGAACTCCTCCACCCGCCGCTTCCTGTCCTTGCGGGGCACCCCGTCCAACTCCAGGGGCACCATCAGGTTGCCGAGACAGGTGCGCCAGGGGTAGAGGGATTCACGGTAGTTCTGGAAGACGAAGCCGATCTTTGCCTCCTCGGGGGTCTTCCCTCCGATGAGGATGCGGCCGTAGTCCATCTCCTCCAGGCCTGCCAAGATCCTGAAGAAGGTGCTCTTGCCGCAGCCGTTGGGGCCGACGATGGTCACGAACTCCCCCTTGCGGGCGGTGAAGGAGATGTTGTCCAGGACCCTCACCCCTCCGCTGCCGAGGCGGGGGTCAGGGGCCGTCTCGTAGTGCTTGCTCACTCCACGGACGTAAAGATAGGGTCGCTCAGCCATCGCCTTAAGGGTTGCCGCCTGCAGCCCTCCGAGGACAAGGCCTTCACCTCGGCCTCGGGGGACTGTAGAAGAGGTTTCCGGTGTCTATCCTCTTCCTGTAAGCTCCTTCCTCGTAGAGGACGTCGAAGTACTGTTGGGCTGCCCCTCTGTCCAACTCCTCGATCTTGATCCACTGCTCGAAAGGTATCCTCATGGCCACGGGTTCCGGCATCCGTGCGTACTTCACCAGGAAAGCCCTCGCCTCCCTCTCCCTGGCCTTTATGAAGTCCACCGCCCTGTGGTAGGCCATCCTCAGCCTCTGGGCATCTTGGGGACGGTCCTTCAGGAACTTCCGCGAGAAGCTGAAGGCCCCTCCGGGTATCCCCCTCTTCAATCCGAGGAGCTTCATGGGGCTCTTCATCAGGTACCGCCCTATCCCCTTGGCCACCGCTATCATCCCCAAGGGCTCAGGGGTGAAGAAGGCGTCGATCTGCCCAGCTGCCAGCGCCGGCACCATGTTGGGCGGCGGCACCTCCGTGAAGATCACCTTCTCGGGGTCGGCCACCTTGCGGAGCACAGCTCGTGCCAAGGCCAAGGAGGTCGCCCCTGGGAAGGTCCCCACCCGTTTTCCCTCCAAGTCCTTGAGCCTGGTGTAAGGGGCGTCCTTCCTCACCACGACCACGAAGGTGTTGTCCTCCAGGGAACGGTTGCCGTAGACGAGGAATATCTTGAAACGCCCCGGCACGTTCTGCTCAGCGAACCAGTGGCCGGTGATGGCGCTGCCGCAGTTGGCATCGATCCGTCCCGCCACCAGGGCGTCGATGATGGTGGTGCCCGACTGGAAGGGCACAAGCTCCACCTTCAGGCCCTGGGCGGCGAAAAAACCCTTCTCATGGGCTACGAAGGTGGGTAGGCTCATCACCAGGGGCAGATAGCCCACTCGAATCGCTCTTTGCTCGGCTTGGGCCCTCAGGGGGCTGAAAAAGAGGCCAATTAAGAGGACGAGTGCCCATCTCTTCATCCTTCACCTCCTTCAGGATTGTTTCCCAGCCCAATGGATGAGCTTTTCCTCCATCTTCACGTAGCCCTGATTCATGAAGTAGCCGATGAGGCCGGCCATGATGATGAAGGCGTACATGTCCGCGATCTGGTAGGTCATGTGGGCGTTGTAGATCATATAGCCGAGGCCTTGCTTGGTGCCGATGAACATCTCCAGGACCACGACGATGATAAGGCTCAAGGAGAGGGCGAGGCGAAGCCCTGCGGAGATCTGCGGCAGGGCCTCGGGCAGGACCACCTTGGCCATGATATAGGCCTCCGAGGCCCTCATGGTCTCGGCCACCATCCTGCGGGTGCGGCTACAACCCCTCACCCCGTAGGTGGTGTTCACCAATATGAGCAGCGAGCAGCCGAAGACCACTAAGGCGATCTTGGAGCCATCCCCGATGCCGAAGGCAAGCATGAAGAGGGGGAACATGGCTGTGGCCGGGAAGGAGCGAAAGAAATCGATGATGAACTCCACGGACTTGTAGACCTTCTCCCAGTACCCGAGGACTATACCCAAGGGGATGCCGATGAGCGCCGCCAGGGAGAAGCCCACCATCATGCGGTAGAAGGTCTTCAGCAGATGGCCGTAGGTGGAGGAATCCCCCAACAGGGCGGCCATGCGTCCGGCCACCTTGGCCGGAGAGGGCAAGAAGAAGGGATCCACCAGCTCAAGGCCCGAGAGCAGAAACCAGAGCAAGAGGAGCATGAGGGGACCTATCGGTTTTTTATGCTCCGCGATGAAGTCCCAGAACTTCCTGAGTTCGCTTTCTGCGGCCTTCAGCTCCCTTTTTGCCACCTTGCCCGTGCGGGAGCGGGGCAACGATTCGCGGAACTCCACCACCTTGGGGATCTTGAAGCTGGCGAGCCTCTCACGGCAGAACTTCAGCAGTTCCCGCTTACCGAGGCTCTCGCCCACCTTGGGGACCACCACCGCCTTCAAGGCCTGTCCCCTCTCGGGGTCGGGGATCCCCACCACCGCGACCTCGGCCACCTTGGGGTGGGAGATGATGACGTTTTCCACCTCGGAGGGGTATACGTTCATGCCGCCGGTGATGATCATGTCATCGGCACGGCCTAACACATAGAGGTAGCCGTCCGAATCGAAGCGCCCGAGATCGCCCGTCCAGTACCAGCCGTCCCGGATCTTCTGGGCTGTGGCCCGGGGGTTCTTGAAGTAGCCCTTCATGATCTGGGGACCCCGGGCTATCACCTCTCCCACCTCCCCCGGGGGCAGTTCCCGTCCCTTCTCGTCCACCACCTTCAGTTCCACCCTGGGGGCTGGGTAGCCGGCGCTTGCCACCTTCCGGGGGGCGTCCTCGAAACGGGTGAGGGTCAAAAGGGGCGATGTCTCCGTGGCACCGTAGCCCTGAAGGGGCACGGCGTGGGGGTAAGCTTCGTACCACTCCTGCATCAACTCCTCGGGCACCACCGTCCCCATCATGGCCACAAAGCGGAGGCTCGACAGATCGTAGCGCTCCCGGCTCGGCAGGTTCAGGATCATCTGGAAGATGGGCGGCACGGCGTGAAAGAAGGTGATGCGGTGCTCCTGAACCGCCTCGAGGATCTTTTTCGGCCTTATCTCCTCGACGATCACCACCGTGAGGCCTACATCGGCCATCAGGTTCAGGATGATGGGCCCCGAGATGTGGGACATGGGGAGGATGGAGCCGTCCACGTCCCGGTCGCTTATGGGCAGGTGGGCCTTCATCGTCTCGGGGAAGTAGGTGAAGTGGTCGAAGGTGAGGACGACCCCCTTGGGCCTGCCGGTGGTCCCCGAGGTGTAGAGGTAGACCGCCTCGTCGGTCTCCCCGACCGTTACAGGGGGTTCAGAGGAATCTCCCTTGGAGACGATCTCCTCGTAGGGTTGGAGTTCCTCGGAGGATCTCCCCTCTCCGACGATTACCACGTGCTTCAGGCCCTCCTTTTCCCGCATCATCCTCAAGGCGAAGCCCCGCTGCTTGGAGTGGGTGAGCAGCACCTTCGCCTCCGTCTCGTCGAAAAGCGGGGCCATCTCCGGGGGGCTCAACCTGAAGTCGAGGATCACGGCCACGACCCCGATCTTCATCAGGGCGAAGTAGATGGGGGCGAACTCAGCACAGTTGGGCAGAAGCACCACGGCCCTATCGCCCTTCTTCAGCCCCCTGTCGAGGAGCCAGTTGGCGAGGCGGTTGGCCTCTTCGTTGAGCTCCGAGAAGGTGAGGCGGTCCGCCCCACAGATCACCGCCACCTTTTCGGGCCGCCTTTTAGCCTGCTCGGTGAGATGATCCCCTACGATCATCTGAAAAGGTACCTATCAGGTCCTTCACGAATTGGATCTCGGTTTCGACCATACGCCGGTTGTGCTCCAGGATGATCTCCTCGGCCCCTTCGTGGTGCTCCGGCAGGTTCTCCCTCTGCCTCTTGAGCAAGAACCGCAGCTTCCGCAGCTCTTTAAGCCTTTCCTTCAAGGCCTCCACCACCTCCCCCCTATCGAGGAGGTCGAGGAAATAAAGGGTTACATCTAAGTCGAAAGGCGGTCGCTGCAGCCGCTTTAGGCCCTTGAGCAAGGCCTGCTGTAAGTGCCTCTTCCCCTTCTCCGTGATCCGATATACGTATCGCTGAGGGCGTCTCCCCTTCGTCTCGCTCCAATGGGTCACCAGGCCCTCTTCCTCCAACTTCCTCAGAGCGTAATAGAGGGGGGCGGCGGAGGCGGCGAGGAAGGGATAAAGGTCCCTCTGAAGCCGCTGCCGCAGCTCATACCCGTGGGCCGGCCCCTGTATCAGAAGCCCCAAGACGATCAGCTTCAGATCCATTAGTCAATTTGAAATGGTTAATTTTCACCAAAACTATCATGAAG
>QMLK01000014.1 GCA_003646705.1 Deltaproteobacteria bacterium
AGCTTAAGCGGCACATACCCGTGGTCTTCGACGACATTGAAGTACAATAGCGGGAGGCAAGCCATGCCAGTCGCAAACAGCCTGCCAACAGTCCACGTCTCGGTGACGGAGTACCTCCAGCTCAGCCCGGAGATGCGGCGCTGGATCGCACACCGCATGGACTGCGTGCCCGCGCACGCCAGGCCCCCTTTGATAAACGAGGCCGATAGCAGAGTCTGGAGACGCATCAAAAGTACAGCAAATGGCCATTCCGAGGTGATCATAAGGGTTTATCAGGAAAGGCCGGCATGATGCCGAGGTTCAAGATCAGAGTGTACAGAGACAAGGATGAGAGGCCAGCGGTCGAACGCATCATTGACTCGGTCCGACAGCTCGATCTCTTCATCAGAGAGGCCATCACCGGCCTCGACTGGGTCACCATCTCCTGCAGCAGGGAGGATTTGCAGGACGAAAATCAGTGTGCTATGAAACTCCCAAAACCCCTGCTTGAGGAGGACGAAATGAAGATGGCCGAGATAATCAGGGAGGTTTCATTGCGAACAAATGCGTCTCAGAAGACCGTCAAGGAGGTGATCTCCGCCTGGCTCGAGGTGGTCAGGGAGAGCCTTCAGAAAGACGGAAAAGTGATGATCAGGGGTCTTGGGACGTTCTCAGTCCAACAGAGGAAGGGCCGGCGGGGCCGAAACCCTCGGACAGGTGAGATCATAGACATACCGCCTAGAAAGACGGTGAAATTCAAGCCTGCCCGGGACCTGCTTTGAGAGCGACGGCTCTGAACCGGCACGGGCAAGAGAACCAAACGCGGCATGCCCATTCTCGTTGAGTGCCCCAGCTGCAAGCACCGACAGAACGAGCGGTACAGAAAGTGCCGGCGATGCGGCCTCGACCTGAGCCGTGCGCGCAACAAGGTCTACTGGATCGAGTACTACGTCAAGGAGCTGAGGAAGAAGAAGAGGGAAAGGATAGGACCGTGGAAGAACCTCGCCGAACAGGTCCTGGCCAAGAGGAAAAGCGAGATAGCCGAAAACAGGTTCCTCGACAAGCTCGATGAACCACCCAAAATACTGCTCAGGGAATTTGTGAAGTACTACATCGAGTGGTGTGCTACCCACAACAAGTCACCTGAAACCAAGCGAACTCGCCTCAAACCGCTGCTGGCCTTTTTCGGAAACATGCAGCTGTCTGAAATTTCACCGTGGTTGATCGAGAAGTACAAGTCCAAGCGAAGGAAAGAGGTGTCCCCCAGCACGGTGAACAAGGAGCTGACCGTTCTCAGGCACCTATTCAACAAGGCCATTCAGTGGGGATACGCGCGGGAAAACCCGCTCAGGCACGTTGAGTGGTACAGGGAACCCAAGGGAAAGCTGCGTTTCCTGTCTGCCGAGGAGATAGCGGCGCTGCTGCAAGCAGCCCCGCTGTGGCTCCAGAGATTGATCCTGTTTGCGTTGAACACCGGAATGCGGACAGGAGAAATACTGTCCCTGACCTGGGATTCAATAGACTTTGAAAACGGATTGATCTACGTGTCTCAGAGCAAATCGGGGGAAGCTCGACACATACCCATGAACAACGTTACCCGTGAAATCCTGCTCGAAGTGCGAAAGGAAGTTGAAACAATCAGCGACTATGTCTTCATAAATCCCAAAACAGGGACTCGCTGGGTAAACATACGTAAGGCGTTCAGGCGAACATGCAAAGCGGCGGGCGTCACAGGCTGCACGTTCCACACACTTCGCCACACGTTTGCCAGCCACCTGGTGATGCGAGGTATCGACTTGAAGACAGTCAGCGAACTGCTCGGCCACAAGAGCATCAACATGACCATGAGATATGCACACCTGTCCCCCGATCACAAGCGACTCAGCATGAAATCAATCCAGGAAGTCACGGCAAAGGCGTTGTCCATTAAGCGTCAGCTGGCAGAGGAGCAAAAACAACCCCCTCCGCAAACCCTCCTCGAAGCCTAAGACGTGCACGCCTAGCACGTTTGTCCCATCCTTTACTCTTGACACAGCTCCTTGCGTACACTATTTGTAACAACCAATTTCCCACTCTTTGTGACAATGAACCGGTAACGGACGGATTTTCACGCTGCAGGACTGGCACCTATACTGGCACCTAAAGTGAATCCTCGGAGATCTATGTCTCGTAACTCCTTGATTTTATTGGAGAATTGCAGGGGCTCAGACCCGCGGACCCTGGCCTTCCACGCCCTGGACCTCTGCCGCGGCTGTGGCACCTGCGTGGAGGCCCTGCTGAGACCGGGACCCCCTCAGCGGATCGAGCTCCGCCCCACCGGCCGACGCTCCCCCATCTGCCCCGGGAAGATATCGCCCGAACAGGTGGTCCTCTCCCCCCAAGGGGTGGGGCCGGCTCGCAACATCGTGGCCTTCACCGGGGGAGACCTCATGTGCCAGCCCGATTTCTACACCCGAACCACCTCCCTGATAAAGGCCCGAGCCGAAGGGCTCTGGGTGCTGCTGGAGACCAACGGCTACGGCCTCACCCTGCGGAACCTCGACCTCTACGGGGAGGCAGGGGTCGATGCCTTCTGGCTCGATATAAAGGCCTACGATCCAGAGGTCCATCGAAGGCTCACCGGGGTGGACAACGCCTGGGTCCTTAAGCTCCCCGGAGAGATCGTCAAGCGCGGCTTCACCCTGGAGGTCCTGAGCCTCTACATCCCCGGGTGGGTGCAGGAGGATCAGATCGGTCGGATCGCTCGCGTTTTAGCGGAGGTCGACCCCTCCATCCCCTTCACCGTCCTGGCCTTCTTCCCGGAACACAAGATGAGGGACGTCCCTCCACCCACCCTCGATCAGATGCTCAAGGCTTGGGAGGCGGCGAAGGCAACGGGCCTCGAGAGGGTCAGGTTGGGAAATCTCGGGATCTTCCTCAAGGACGGAGGAGACTGGGAGAGGCTCCTCAAGGTCGCCCCAGAGGCCCTTTGAGAGATCTGGCTGCCATTGAGCAGTATGTATAAGCGTTGACACACCTCTGGTCCTTGAATTATTAAAGGGCATTAAATCTTCATCCGGAGGGAAGCCAATGGAGAGGATATCGCGGAGGACCTTTCTCAAGCGGATGAGCTATGCCACCATCGCCTTTCAAATCGGCGGTGGGCTGGCCTGGGCGAAGAAACGCATCAACATCACCTTCTCCACCATGTTTCCCACCAGCTACTACTGGGTTCCCGTGACCCAGCGCTTCATCAAGCGGGTGGAGGAGAGGACCAACGGGGAGGTCAAGTTCGCCTTCTACCACTCCAAGCAGCTCTTCGGCGGCAAGGAAGAGGTGCCTGCCCTTCAGCGGGGCGAGATCGACATGTGCATCCCTAACGCCAACTACCACGCCGGCACGGTCAAGGGCTCCGACGTGGGCGCCCTGCCCTTCCTCTGGAAGGACGTGGACGACGCCTGGAAGTCGCTAAAGGCGGGGCTCTGGGAGCAGGGGCTCAACCAAAAATGGGAAAAGATCAACATCCTGATCCTCGCTCAGTCCCCGGGGGGCTTCTACCACTTTGGCACCAAGAAGCGCCCCATCCTCAAGCCCCAGGACCTCAAGGGAATGACCATCGCCATCTCGAGCACCGTGCACGCCAAGATGGTGGAGGAACTGGGTGGGGCCCCCTCCTTCATGTCCTCGGGGGAGCTTTACACAGCGCTACAGCGGGGGGCCATCGACGGGATCCTCAGGCCCTTCCTCACCTACACGGGCCGCAAACTCCACGAGGTTCTGGACCACCTCACCATCACCAACGCCGGCAACTACACCATCCTCATGGCCGCCAACAAGAACTCCTGGGCCAAGATCCCGAAGGACATCCAGAAGGTCCTCAGGCAGTGCGCCTGGGAGTGGGCAGAGGACGGCTACAAGGCCACCCTCGAAAGCGACGCCAAGGCCATCGACCTGCTCAAGTCGAGGGGGATGAAGATCCACTCCCTGGACGAGGCCACCTTCGGCGAGTTCAAGGCCTCCATCAAGAAGGTCTACGACTGGTGGATCGGCCAGGTCCCGGACGGAAAGAAGCTCATCGACTTCATCGAGGCCCATCACTGAGGGAGCCGACCCGTGGGAAGGGGGACGAAGAGGTTCGTCCAGGTCGTGGAGCGGCTCAACGAGGCCGGCGGCATCCTGGCCCAGGCGGGCCTCTTCGCCCTCTTCCTCATCGTCTGCTGGGAGGTCCTCACCCGCTACCTCCTCAGGGACCCGAGCGTCTTCTCCGCTGAGGTCAGCGAGTATCTGATGGTGCTCCTGACCTTCGCCTCGGCGGGCCTCATCATGAAGGACGGCCGCCACGTGAGGGTGGAGGTCGTGGTGGCTCGTCTCGGACGGAGGGGGAGGGCCTTGGCAGGGATCTTCTCCCAGGGGGTGGTGCTCCTGATATGCGCCATCTTGATGGTCGAGGGGACCAAATCCACTTACCTCGCCTTCATCAGCAACTACCGCTCTACGAGCCTCCTCAACTTCCCCCTCTGGATCCCCTACTCCCTGGTCCCCCTCGGGGCCTTGCTCCTGGGGCTTCAGTCGGTGGCCATGGTGATCAAGGAGATGGCGGAACTGGGATGTCGCCGGAGCTGATCGCCCTCATCGTCATCGCCACGCTGCTTGCGCTGCTCTTCAGTGGAGTGCCGGTCTTCGCCTCCCTGACCCTGGCGAGCATCCTGGGGCTCTACCTCTTTAAGGGCCCAGAGGGCTTCAGTGCGGTCCCCAACATCTTCTACGGGAAGCTGAGCCACTTCGTGCTCGTGGCCATACCGCTCTTCATCCTCATGGGGGAGATCCTCTTCTACACCGGGATCGGGGAGGACCTCTACAACTTCGGAAGCAAATGGCTCCACCGCGTACCAGGAGGGCTGGCCATGGGTACGGTGGTGGCCAGCACCATCTTCGGGGCCATGTGCGGGGTGAGCGTGGCGGGGGCGGCCACCATCGGCTCCTTCGCCATCCCGGAGATGCTGAAGCGCGGTTACGACAGGAGGCTCGCCTCAGGGTGCGTGGCCGCCTCGGGAGCCCTGGCGCTGCTGATCCCCCCGAGCATCGGCTTCATCCTCTACGGGATCATCGCTGACGAGTCCATCGGCAAGCTCTTCACCGGGGGGATCATCCCCGGGGTGATCCTCGCCTCCATGATGATGGCCTACATCGGCCTGGTGGTGAAGCTGGACCCCTCCAAGGCCCCGAGGTTGGAAGAGGTGGTGACCTGGAGGGAGAGGTTCCGCGTGCTGCTCAAGGCCTGGAGCGCCATCTTTCTCATCTTCTCGGTCCTGGGGACCATCTACCTCGGGATCGCCACCCCCACGGAGTCCGCGGCCATAGGGTCCGCCGGGGCCTTCTTCCTGGCCCTGGTGGTGAAGAAGAGGCTCACCTGGGAGACCTTCCTCCGGATCCTTCGCTCCACCATGTACACCACGGGGATGATCTTGCTGATCTTCGCCTCGGCCATGCTCTTCGGCTTCGTACTGACGCTCCTTCAGGTCCCCCAGGGTCTGGCGTCCTTCGTGGCCGAGCTGGAGCTGCCGGGCTGGATCGTGATGAGCGCCATCATGGCCCTGCTCATCCTCATGGGGATGTTCCTGGACGGGGCCTCGGTGATCCTCATCGGCACCCCGATCCTGCTGCCCATAGTAAAGGCCCTGGGGTTCAACGGGCTCTGGTTCGGTGTGGTGATGATGGTGACCATCGAGATGGCGGTGATAACGCCGCCTGTGGGGTTGAACCTCTACGTGATCAAGGGGATAGCCCCGCGGGAGGTGTCGCTGGAGGACATCATCCGGGGGGCCCTACCCTTCGTCTTCGTGGAGATCCTGTCCCTGGTGATCTTCATCGGCCTGCCGGAGCTGGTGCTGTGGCTTCCGGGGAAGCTTTGATCGCAGTCCTTTCATCCCCAGGTGGCTACGGAGGTCCCATGGCCACTTAGACCTTCACCCATAACGGCACCAAGAGGAGGGAACTATGAAGGTGATCCACTTCAAAGGGGCCGAGACCTACGAACCCGACGAGGGTTGGAAGAGGGTAAGCCTCTGCAACGAGAAGAGCATCTCGGTGGAGTACTTCACCAAACCCCCTGGCCACTCCTCCCCCATGCACCAGCACCCCCATGAGCAGGTGATGATAGTGCTCAAGGGGAGGATGAAGGTGGTCACCCCCGAAGGCGAGGAGGAACTGGAGGAGGGAGACGCGGTCTACATCCCTCCGGAGGAACCCCATAGGGTGGAGAACGTCTTAGGGGAACCCTCCATAGGGATCGACATCTTCTGCCCTGGCCGTCCCTTCGACTTCTGGAAGAAGAGGGGCTGAGGGGTAGACCGCCTTCGGTGGGGTCGAGGTAGCCTCTTCCCCGGCGTGGAGGAATCATAGGTCCTGTTTTTTTGACTTCCCTCCGCCGATGTGATAGTAAGGATGGCGGAGATGGCCGAAAGGTCCAAGAGGAAGGCCCCCGTGGATACGGGGGTTTTTATTAGGTAAGGAAGGTGGCCCGCGAACAGACAAAGGCCCTCATCGCCCTGGAGGATGGCACGGTCTTCGAGGGATGGTCCTTCGGCGCCCGTGGAGAGCGGGTGGGGGAGCTGGTCTTCAACACCTCCATGACCGGCTACCAGGAGATCCTCACCGACCCCTCCTACAAGGGCCAGATCGTCACCATGACCTATCCTCTGATCGGCAATTACGGCACCAACCCCGAGGACATGGAATCGGTGAAGCCCCACGTGGAGGGCTTCGTGGTGAGGGAGTACACCCGGAACTGGAGCAACTGGCGGGGGACCGAGAGCCTCGAGGACTTCCTCATACACCACGGGGTGATGGGGATAGAGGGGGTGGACACCCGCGCCATCACCCGCCACATACGCCTCGAGGGGGCGATGAAGGCCTGCATCTCCACAGAGGACCTGGACCCGGAGAGCCTCGTGGAGAAGGCCCGCCGGTGGCCGGGCCTCGTGGGCAGGGACATGGTCCAGTACGTGACCTCTACCGAACCCTACCGGTGGTCCACCGAGGGGGAGTTCCACGTCGTGGCCTACGACTTCGGCGTCAAACACAATATCCTCAGGATCATGGCCCGGCTCGGCTGTGCCATCACGGTTGTCCCTGCATCGACCACCGCCGAAGAGGTCCTCAGGATGGACCCCGACGGGGTCTTCCTCTCCAACGGCCCTGGGGACCCGGCCGGAATCCCCTATGCGGTCCGGGAGATCCGCAAGCTCATCGGCCAGCGGCCCATCTTCGGCATCTGCCTGGGGCACCAATTGCTGGGGCTCGCCCTGGGGGGGAAGACCTTCAAGCTCAAGTTCGGCCACCGCGGCGGCAACCAGCCGGTGAAGGACCTCCGCACGGGCAAGGTCTCCATCACCGCCCAGAACCACGGCTTCTGCGTGGATCTGGAGACCCTGGACACCTCCGAGGTAGAGCTCACCCACATAAACCTCAACGACCAGACCCTGGAGGGGTTGAGGCACAAGAGGCTACCGCTCTTCAGCGTTCAGTACCACCCCGAGGCCTCCCCAGGGCCCCATGACGCCGAGTACCTCTTCGAGGACTTCATCAGGCTGATGAGGGAGTTCAAGGGGGCGTAGGTGCCGCGGAGGGACGACATCCACAAGGTCCTGATCATCGGCTCAGGGCCCATCGTGATCGGGCAGGCCTGCGAGTTCGACTACTCCGGCACCCAGGCCTGCAAGGCCTTGAGGGAAGAGGGCTTCTACGTGATCCTGGTGAACTCCAACCCCGCCACCATCATGACCGATCCCGAGATGGCCCACCGGACCTATGTGGAGCCCATCACCCCTGAGGTGGTGGCCATGATCATCGAGAAGGAGCGGCCCGATGCGCTGCTTCCGACCCTGGGGGGACAGACGGGGCTGAACGTCGCGGTGAAGCTCGCCGAATGGGGGGTGCTGGAGAAGTTCGGGGTCAAGCTCATCGGGGCCAACGAGGAGGCCATCCGCAAGGCGGAGGACCGCCAGCTCTTCCGCGAGGCCATGGAGCGGATCGGCCTGAAGATGCCCAAAAGCGGCTACGCCTACTCGGTCCAGGAGGCCCTTGAGATCGCCTCAGAGATCGGCTTCCCCGTGATCGTGCGCCCGAGCTTCACCCTCGGGGGCACAGGTGGCGGGGTGGCCTACAACCGCGAGGAGTTGGAGGAGATCGCCGCCCGAGGGCTTCAGAGCTCCATGATCGGCGAGATCTCGGTGGAGCAGTCGGTGATAGGGTGGAAGGAGTTCGAGCTCGAGGTGATGCGCGACCTGAAGGACAACGTCGTCATCATCTGTTCCATCGAGAACTTCGACCCCATGGGGATCCATACCGGCGACTCCATCACCGTGGCCCCGGCCCAGACCCTCACGGACAAGGAGTACCAGCGGATGCGCGATGCGGCCATCGCCGTGATCCGTGAGATCGGCGTCGAGACCGGGGGGGCCAACATCCAGTTCGCCGTAAACCCCTCCGACGGCGAGATGCTCATCATCGAGATGAACCCCCGGGTGTCGCGTTCATCGGCCTTGGCCTCCAAGGCCACCGGTTTCCCCATCGCCAAGATCGCCACCAAGCTCGCCATAGGCTACACCTTGGACGAGATCCCCAACGACATCACCAAGGAGACCCCGGCCTCCTTCGAGCCCACCATCGACTACTGCGTGGTGAAGGTCCCACGGTTCACCTTCGAGAAGTTTCCAGGGGCGGACGACACCCTGGGGACCTCCATGAAGTCGGTGGGTGAGACCATGGCCATCGGCCGGACCTTCAAGGAGGCCCTTCAGAAGGGCCTCCGTTCCCTGGAGGTGGGGCGCTGGGGCCTCGGCGCCGACGGAAAGGACGACGGCCTCGTGCCGGCCTCCCAGAAGGAGCGGGAGCGCTTCCGCGAGATGGTCAGGGAGCGCCTGCGGGTCCCCAAGGCCGATCGGGTCTTCTGGATAAGGTACGGCCTCGAGGCCGGGATGTCGGTGGAGGAAGTCCACGAGCTGACCAAGATCGACCCCTGGTTCCTCCATCAGATCAGGGAGATCTTGGAGCTGGAGTACGAGCTCCGTCGCTACTCGGCCGAGCTGCGGAAGATGGAGCTCTGGTCGGGGATCAGGCGCCCTGAGGACTGGGGGATCCCCGCCGAGCTCCTGAAGAGGGCCAAACAGTACGGCTTCTCCGACCGACAGCTCGCCCACCTCTGGGGCTTCAGCGAAGAGGAGATAAGGACCTACAGGAAGCAGCTGGGGGTCGAGGCCACCTTCAAGCTGGTCGACACCTGCGCCGCGGAGTTCGAGGCCTACACCCCTTACTACTACTCCACCTACGAGCGAGAGGACGAGAGCCGCCCCAGCTCCCGCCCCAAGGTGATGATCCTGGGCGGGGGGCCCAACCGGATCGGCCAAGGGATCGAGTTCGACTACTGCTGCGTGCACGCCGCCTTCGCCCTCAAGGAGGAGGGCTACGAGACCATCATGGTGAACTCCAACCCCGAGACCGTCTCCACCGACTACGACACCTCGGACAAGCTCTACTTCGAGCCCCTGACGGCCGAGGACGTGCTGAACATCTACGACCGCGAACGCCCCAAAGGGGTGATCCTCCAGTTCGGGGGGCAGACACCCCTGAACCTGGCCCTACAGCTCCAGCGGGCCGAGGTCCCCATCCTCGGCACGCCCCCCGAGTCCATCGACCGGGCCGAGGACAGGGAGCGCTTCAAGGAGCTGCTCCAGAAGCTTGGGCTCAACCAGCCCCCCAACGGCACCGCCACCTCCGCAGAGGAGGCCAAGGAGATCGCCTCGAGGATCGGTTACCCGGTGCTGGTGAGGCCCTCATACGTGTTGGGCGGTCGGGCCATGGAGATAGTGTACGACGAGCGGGACCTCGAGGACTTCATGAGGTTGGCCGTCGAGGCATCCCCGGAGCGCCCCGTCCTGATAGACAAGTTCCTCGAGGACGCCATCGAGATAGACGTGGACGCCGTGGCCGACGGCAGAAGGTGCGTGGTGGCCGGGATCATGGAGCACATCGAGGAGGCGGGGGTCCACTCCGGCGACAGCGCCATGGCCCTCCCCCCCTTCAGCCTCACCGAGGGCCAGATCGCGGAGATCCGCGAACAGACCTACGCCCTGGCCAAGGAGCTGGGGGTGGTGGGACTCTTGAACATCCAGTTCGCCATCAAGGGCGAGACCCTCTACGTGCTGGAGGTAAACCCCCGGGCCTCCCGGACCGTGCCCTTCGTGTCGAAGGCCACGGGTATCCCTTGGGCCAAGGTGGCCGCCAAGGTGATGGTGGGCAGGACCTTGGAGGAGCTGGGTATAAGGCGGGAAGTGGAGATACCCCATGTGGCGGTGAAGGAATCGGTCTTCCCCTTCAACCGCTTCCCCGGGGTGGACATCGTCCTTGGGCCGGAGATGAAGTCCACCGGCGAGGTGATGGGGATAGATGAAGGCTTCGGCCTCGCCTACGCCAAAAGCCAGATAGCCGCGGGGCAGAACCTTCCCCTGGAGGGGAGGGTCTTCATCAGCGTGAAGGACAGGGACAAGCGACCAGCGGTGATGATCGCCAGGGAACTGGAGGCCATGGGCTTTGAGATCCTGGCCACCCACGGGACCTGCTCGGTGCTCAGGCGAAACGGCGTCAAGGCCAAGGAGGTCTTCAAGGTGAGCGAGGGGAGGCCCAACGTGGTGGACTTGATGAAGAACGGCGAGATCCACCTCGTCATCAACACCCCGAGCGGCAAGCGCCCCAAAGCCGACGAGGTGGCCATCAGGACTACGGCCCTCGCCTATGGCATCCCCGTGGTGACCACCATCCCCGGGGCCCAGGCCACCGTGGAGGGGATCAGCACCTTGAAGGAAGGCAGGCTCCGCGTCAAGGCCCTGCAGGAGTACCACGATGAAAGATGAAAGGGGATCGATCATCGTCCTGACCGGCAACGGCAAGGGGAAGACCACCTCCGCCCTCGGTATGGCCATGAGGGCGGTGGGGCACGGCTTCAGGGTGGCGGTGCTGCAGTTCATCAAGGGGGACTGGCCCTATGGGGAGAAGGCCGCAGCCCGGAGGCTCGCCCCGGAGCTCGAGCTCATGGCCCTGGGGCGGGGATTTGTGCACGTGGACCCCGAGAACCCAAACCCCGAGGACGTGAAGGCTGCTCAGGAGGCATGGGAGACCTGCAAGGAAAAGATCCTTTCGGGCCGTTACTTCATGGTGGTGCTCGATGAGATCTGTAACGCCATCGCCTATGGGCTGCTGGACGTGGATGAGGTCGTAGAGGTCCTCAAGAAGCGCCCTCCTGAGCTCCACGTGGTGCTCACCGGCCGCGGCGCCCACCCGAAGCTCCTCGAGCTGGCCGACCTGGTCACCGAGATGCG
>QMLK01000015.1 GCA_003646705.1 Deltaproteobacteria bacterium
CCCCCTACGGAAAGAAGATGAAGCTCCTCGAGGAGATGGGGGTTCAAGCGGTGATAAACTACCCCTTCACCCTTGAACTGGCCTCCTTCTCCCCGGAGAGGTTCGTCAAGGAGGTCCTCCTCGAGAGGGTCAACCCTGAGAAGGTCATCGTCGGCTATAATTTCACCTTCGGCAGCAAAAAGGGGGGCACGGCAGCGGATCTCGAGAGGATGGGACGCGAACTCGGCTTCGAGGTGGAGGTGGTGCCCCCCTTCAAGGTGGGCCATCAGGTGGTCAGCAGCTCCAGGATCAGGGAGCTGATCCAAAGGGGGGCGATACCGGAGGCCAACCGACTCCTCGGCCGGGAGTTCCTGATCGTAGGGGAGGTGGTACCGGGGAAGGGGAGGGGGAGAGACCTCGGCTTCCCCACCGCCAACATCCAGACCGATCAGGAGTTGCTCCCCCCAAGGGGGGTCTACGCGGCCTGGGCCCACCTCGACCGGGATAGGCAGGCCGCTGTGGTCAACATAGGCACCAGGCCCACCTTTGGGGAGGGGGAGTTCACCATAGAGGCCTATCTGCCCGGCTACGGAGGCGACCTCTACGGAAGGGAGCTGATGCTGGGTCTGGTGCAACGGCTCAGGGAGGAGCGTCCCTTCGAGGGCCCGGGGGAGCTATCCCGGCAGATAGCCGAGGACGTGAAACGGGCCCTTGAGATCTTGCAGGGAAAGGGGGGGCGTTGAAAGGGGGCCGATGGCAGATACCCGTAGGGATAGCGATATCCCTGTTGCTCCTCTACCTCGTCTTCGGGAGGGTGGACCTCAGGGGGTTCCTGGAGGCCTTCCACGGGGCCGATTACCTACTGCTCCTACCGGTGGTGGGGGTGATCTTTGGGAACATGGCCTTGAGGGCCTTGAGGTGGAACTACCTCCTCTCCCCCGTGAAGAAGGTACACTTCTCCCACCTCCTGGGGACCCTCTTCATCGGCTTCATGGCCAATAACCTGCTGCCCGCCCGCATGGGGGACGTAGCCAGGGGCTACCTCCTGGGGAAGCTCGAGAGGATGCCCAAGACCTCCTCCTTCGCCACCTTGGTGGCTGAGAAGCTACTGGACGGCATCACCGTGCTCAGCTCCCTCTTCATCCTCTCCTTCGCCGTAAAGAACTTGAGGGCCTATCCGAGCTTCAAGAAGGCCCTCAGCATCGGGGGCTACATCAGCCTGGGCCTCTTCGTCATCACCTTGGTGGCCCTCTTCCTGATCAAGGAACGATCCGAGACCTTCATGCGCCTCTTCAAACCCTCCGGTTGGAGTGAGAACGCAAAACGCCACCTCTACTCCTTCCGGGATGGGCTGCTGTGGTCCGAACGTTGGGACTGCCTTCTGCTGTCGGTGCTTTACTCTTACCTCACCTGGGGCACTTACGCCCTGGCCATCTACCTGACCTGTTTGGCCTTCGGTCTGAGGGTCCCTTTAAGCGCCCCTTTCCTGGTGATGGTGGCCATCTGTCTGGGCACCGTGTTGCCCATCACCCCAGGCTACATCGGCACCTACCACGCAGCGGTGACCTACTCCCTCCTGCTCTACAGGGTGCCCATGGAGACCGCTGCGGCGATCTCCCTCGTCTTTCACGCCCTCTACTTCCTCCCCACCACCCTCGTGGGCTTCTTCTACCTGTGGCGGTACCAGCTCACCTTCAGCGCCTTACGGGACACGGCCTCATCATAGGAGGAGGCGGCCCCCGATCATCACAGGCCGTCCCTGAACGATCGTCCCCCAGGCTCGTCCGCGGAGGCGCCAGCCCTTGAAGGGCGTATTCCTCCCCTTGGAGGCGAACTCCTCGGGCAGCACCTCCCATTCCTCCTCCAGGTCGAGGATGGTGATGTCGGCCCTCTGGCCCTTCAAGAGGGACCCGCCCGGCAAGCCGAAGGCCTTGGCCGGGTTCGCGCTCAACCTCTCTATCAAGCCGCCGAGGTCGAGGACCCCTTTGGACACCAGGTGGGTGTACAGGACCCCCCAGGTCGTCTCGAGGCCTATGACGCCGAAGGGGGCCTCTTGCCAGCCGCGGGCCTTCTCATCGGGGTGATGGGGGGCGTGGTCCGAGGCTATCACATCGATCAACCCCTCGGCCAGCGCCTCCTGCAACGCCTCTACGTCCCGCCTCCGCCTGAGGGGCGGGTTGACCTTGGCATCGGGGCCTATCCTTGAGGCCTCCTCTTCGCTGAGGAGGAGGTGATGGGGTGTGACCTCGCAGGTGACCCTTACACCCTTCGCCTTGGCCCTCCTGATCAGGTGCAGCGACTCCGCCACGCTCACATGGCAGATGTGAAGGGGTACCTCCAGGCGCTCCGCCAGCCACAGGTCCCGTTCGATGTAAAGGGGCTCGCTCCAGTAAGGGCGCCCACCTCGGAAGGGTCCGCCGGGGCCGTCTTCACAATGGGAGGCGAGGAGGATGCCCCATCGCCTGGCGGCCCTCATGGCCCGCTCCATCACCCGGTCGTCGTAGACGGGGTTGCCGTCGTCGGTGGCCGCCACCACGAAAGGCCTCCGCCTCGCCAGGGCCGAGAAGGAGACCAGGTCCTGCCCCCGTCTCCCCCTGGTTATGCAGGCCTTGCTGTAGAGGTTCACCACCGCATCCCTTCGGGCGAGCCTCCTCCACCTGTCGATGTTCTCGGCCGAATCGAGAGGGGGTGAGGTGTTGGGCTCTGAGACCACGGTGGTGAACCCCCCTTTGGCAGCCGCCCTGGTGCCGGTGGCGATGGTCTCCTTGTGGGCCTCTTGGAGATCCCTGAGGTGGACGTGTACATCGATGAGGCCCGGGACCAATACCTTCCCCTCGGCCTCGATGGTAAGGGCCCCTGGGGTCTTTATCCCCCGGTCCAACCCTTGGATGAGACCGTCCTTTATCCAGAGGTCGAGGAGGGCATCCAGACCCAGGGAGGGGTCAAGGACCCTGGCGCCCTTGATGAGGACCCCCTGGCGCTCACCTCCTGCTGCGCCCTCTTTTGGTCCGCCTCTCAAGGGATATGACCAAGGGACTGGCTATGTAGATGGAGGAGTAGGTACCGACTATCACCCCTACGATAAGGGCGAAGGCGAAATCGCGGACGATCCCCCCACCTATGAGGAAGAGGACCACCACCACGATCAAGGTGGTCAGGGAGGTGAGGATGGTGCGGCTCAGGGTCTCATTGATGCTCTGGTTTATCACCTCCTCAAGGACCCCCTGGACCTTCCGCATGTTCTCCCTGATCCGGTCGTAGACCACGATGGTGTCGTTGAGGGAATAGCCCACGATGGTCAGCAGGGCAGCCACCACCGGGAGGCTTATCTCGCGGTTGGTCATGGAGAAGATCCCTACGGTCACCAGCACGTCGTGGATCAAGGCGGCCACGGCCCCCAGGGCGAAGCGGAACTCGAACCTCCAACTGATGTAGAGCAATATCCCCACCAGGGCAAAGATGATGGCCTTCAGCCCTTTTACCCGCAGGTCCCTTCCCACCTTGGGCCCCACCATCTCCACTCGCCTTATCTCGAAGGTCCCCTCACCGAACTGCTTCCTGAAGGCCTCCTCGATCCTCGCACTGAGCCCCCTGAGCTCACCAGTGGTCCTCTTCATCCTGATCAGGAACTCCCCCTCTTGGCCGAAGGGCTGAAGGACCGCATCACCGAAACCCAGCCCCTGGAGGGCCTTCCTTATCTCCTTCAACCCCACGGCCTTGGAGAACTTCACCTGCACGAGGGTGCCCCCGGCGAAGTCGATCCCGTAACGAGGTCCCCCATGTAAGAGGAGCGATAGGAGCCCCGCACCGATCAGCAGCAACGACAACAACAGGGCGTAGCGCCGTTTCCCTACGAAATCTATCCTGGTCCCAGGGGGTATGAAGTCCATCAGATCCTGAGCTCCTTTACCCTTCTGACGGAGAGGACGTAGTCGAAGACGGTCTTGGTGACCATCACGGCCGTGAAGAGGCTCGCGATGATCCCCACGCTCAAGGTGACGGCGAAGCCCTTGATGGGACCTGTGCCGAACTGAAAGAGGACCACAGCCGCGATGAAGGTGGTGATCTGGGCGTCCAGGATCGTCAGCAGGGCCTTGGAATAGCCGGCGTCCACCGCGGCCCTCACGGTCTTGCCCAGGCGCAACTCCTCCTTGATCCTTTCGAAGATCAGCACGTTGGCATCCACGGCCATCCCCACCGTGAGGACGAGGCCCGCGATCCCCGGCAAGGTCAGGGTGGCCCTGAAGAGGACCATCACCGCCAAGACGATGAGGAGGTTCATGATGAGGGCCAAATCGGCCACGAGGCCGGCCCAGCGGTAGTAGAAGGCCATGAAGATGACCACCAACACCCCCCCGTGGATTATGGCCTTGATGCCCTTCTCGATGGAGTCCTTCCCCAAGGAGGGACCCACCGTCCGTTCCTCGAGGATCTTGACCGGCGCTGGTAAGGACCCAGCCCGAAGGACTATGGCCAGGTCATGGGCCTCCTCCAGGGTGAAATCCCCCTCGATCACCGCCCTCCCGCCGGAGATCCTCTCCTTGATCACAGGGGCCGAATAGACGTTGCCGTCGAGGATGATGGCCAGACGTTTTCCCACGTTTTCGCCGGTCACCCGCTCGAACTCCCTCGCCCCCCTCGAGGTGAAGGTCAGGGAGATATAGGGACGGTTGAACCGATCGAAGGCCACCCTGGCGTCCTTCAATGCGTCGCCGGTCAGGAGGGTCTTGTCCTTGACCAAGAAGGGCACCTTCCTGATCGCCCCCGTGTTGGGGTCCCTCTGGCGCTTATAGAGGATGACGCTGCCAGGGGGGATCTCCCCAGCCAGGGCTCTCCCCAGGTCGTGCTCCTCGTCCAGGAGCTTGAACTCGAGCATGGCCGTCTTCCCTATGAGCTTCTTGGCCCGCTCCGGGTCCTTGATCCCGGGCAGTTGCACCAGGATCCTGTCCTTGCCCTGGCGGGCGATCTCGGGCTCCGTCACCCCGAATTGGTCCACCCTGTTGCGGATGGTCTCCAGGGCCTGATCCACCGCCCACTTCTTCACCTCGGCGCTCCAGCGGGGGTCAAGGCCCAGGGTCACCCGCACCCTGTCCCCTTCCCTCCTCACCTCCAGCTCCTTCAGGGAAGGGTAGGCGTCCTCGAGCAATCGGTCAAAGCCCCCCTTGACCTCCTCGTTGAGCAGCACCACCTCGATCCTGTCCCCGACCCGCTCCAAGGCGGTGAAGAAGAGGCGCCTCTTCCTCATGTCCTCCTTCAGGTCGTTCTTCAGCCCCTCCAAGGTGCTCTTCACGGCCTCCTCGTCCTCCACCTCCAGGAGCAGGTGCATCCCTCCCTGCAGGTCGAGCCCCAATCGGACCTTCTCCCGGGGCAGGAACTCCGGCCAGCCCTCCGGTACACCGCCGAGGAAGGTGGGCAAAAGAAAGAGGGCCGCCCCCGCCAAGACGACGAGGGCGAGCAATAACCTCGCCTTTAACCACCTCCGCATCGGGCCCTTTAATACCCCAATCGCGCAGCGATTGCAAGAAGGACTTCAAAAAAAGAGGCAGGTGAGACCTGCCTCCCAAAGACCACTGCCAAACCAGGGGTCGAGATGATCTCGACCGATTAAAGCTTGAAGATCATGAGCAGAGCCACCAACAGGGCGTAGATGACCAGGGACTCGATCATGGCCAAGCCGATGATCATCGGAGTCACGATCCGCCCTGAGGCTGCGGGGTTGCGAGCGATGCCGTCCAGGGCCGAGACGATGGCGCGGGACTGCCCCAGCGCCCCTCCGAAGGCGGCGATGGCGATCCCGAAGCCCGCCGCAAAGGCGATGACCTTCTTCACATCGGGCGTCAAGACCTTGGCCGCTTCGGGCTCCGCCGCCATGGCCACCGCTGCCGCAGCCATCACGAAGAGAAACCCCAAGACGAATAGAGCCGCCCTTCTCACGTCTCTCACCTCCTTTCCCTAAGGGTCATTCGTGCTCCATCTCCTCTATGGCCCCTGCGAAGTAGGCCATGGAGAGGAGGATGAAGACCAAGGTCTGCACCACTGCCACGAAGAGCCCGAGCAGCATCATGGGCAAGGGGACCAAAAGGGGCACCAGGCTGAAGACGATGCCCAGGATGTAGTGATCGCCGAAGATGTTGCCGAAGAGACGGATGGAGAGGGAGACCGGCCTCACCATGTGACTTATGAGCTCGATGGGGAAGAAGAGGGGAGCGAGCCATATGACCGGTCCCATGAAATGCTTGATGTATTTGAGGCCGTGCTCCCTTATCCCGTAGTAATGGGTCAGGAAGAAGACCGTCAAGGCACAGGCGCCGGTGGTGTTGAGGGTCTCGGTCGGCGATTGAAAGCCAGGCAGCAGCCCCCAGATGTTGGAGAAGAAGATGAAGAAGGCCAAGGTCCCGATGATCATCATGAACTCAGGTCCCCGGGGACCCATGTTGTCCTTCAGAAACTTCAGGATGCCCTCTACCGATAGGTCGAAGAGGTTGCGCAAGGTGACCCGATCCTCCGGGACGACGTATCCCTCGGGATCGCGACTCAGCCTCCTCATGGCAGCAAAGGCCGCCACCAAGAGCACCAAGGCCACCACGATGGCGTTGGAGACGTGATGGGGGAGCTTGTTGAGGAAGGGGATCACGTCCACAAAGGCGAAGCCCCCGTGTCCTGCAGCCATCTCTAACCTCCTTGCCTCAGGTATCCTCGAAAGCCCTCGATGAGGGTGGCCGGGAAGAGGGTGAAAAGCCCGACGAGGAAGGCCAGGGGGTTGACCCACCCCCTCAGGAAGATGAAGACCCCCAAGACGGCCCCGAGGAGGGCGAGGAACTTGAGCCCATACCTCAATACGATGACCCTCTTGAGTACGCCCTCAACCATGGCCCCCTCGAAGATCCGCCTCATCGCCCTAAAATTGGCGGCCATAATGGCCCCCCCGAGGAGGACCCCCAGAAATACACCGAGGTCCCAGAAGAGGAGGCTACCGCCCAGGAAGAGGAGAAAGAGAAAGAAGTTGGTCCTCTCTATGGAGTGGACCGCGTCCCTTGTTCCCTTTCCATCCGCTTGAGGGCCCTGTAGAGGTTTCTGAAACCCGCCGCAATCCCGAAGAAGAGAAAGAGGATTAGAAGCCATGGCTGCGTCCCCAACCACTTATCCAGGTAATAACCAATCCCTACCCCCACCGCCACCGAGAGCCCCATCTCGAGGCCCAAAGTGCTGTAATAGAGGAGACTTCTGAAGGCTTTAAACCTCAATAGAGGCCCCTTCGTAACACATTTCACAAATTAAATCAAGGACTTTTGCGCCTCCTGTGAGGCCTCATAGGCTTGTATTCCCTACCCTTCTTTGCCTCCCGCCGTCCATTGACCATGACCACGTCGGCCGTGAAGTCGTATTTGCCTTCAAAGAGCGCGCTGCCCACCGCGTAATAATCGACAGGGGCCTTCTGCTCTTCGAAGAGGGCTATCTTTTGGGGGTTGAACCCGCCGGAGACGATGATCTTCACCCAAGGAAAGCCCTCCCTGTCCAGGGCCATACGGACCTTCTCCACCAGGCGGACGTTTACCCCCCGGGGATCGAACTGCATCATCTCCTCCCAAAGGGATCGGTCGACCATGGTCTCGGAGGTGTCGAGTCTCACAGCCCAGAGGATACGGCCGAGCTTCCGGGCCACCTCGAGGGCGGTCCCCACGCAGTCGTTGTGGTAGTCCACCAGAGCGATGACCTTGATGTCGGTCCCCTTGGCGATGTGCTCGTAGAACTTGTAGGTGGCCAGGACCGTGTCACCACGGTAACAGGCGATGAGGGCGTGGGGTATGGTCCCTATGCCCTTGGAACCCCACCATTCGGCCCCGGCGTCGGTGCTCACGGCCTTGGCCCCACCTATGGTGGCGGCGTAACCGTCTCCTCCCTGGACGCTGAAGTGGTCAAAACGCGCCGCGAAGAAGAGCACGGGCTTCCCCTGGGCCGCCTCTACACACCTGCGGACGTTGGTGGCCACCTTGGTCCGTCGGGCCAGCACCCCGAGGTAGACCGTCTCCAGGTGGGCGAAGCTGGCCGCAGGCCCCTCGATGTGCATCACCGGCTCGTAGGGCTCCACCTCGTCGCCGTCGCGGAGGGCGGAGATTCGGAGCTCATGGAACTGGTCCACCCATATCTCGTCCAGGGCGCTCTCCACCTCGTACCGCTCCTTCACCAGGGAGAGGAACCTCTCGCGGTCGGTATAGCGGCTCTTGCGCATCTCCGTCTTGATCTCCAGGAGGCGACCGAAGAGCTCCTGGGCCCTGTCCAGATCTCGGTAATAACCCGTGCCCACCTGCAGGATGGCCAGGGCCTCGTCCACCCCACAGAGCACCGCGTGCTTCTTCTGGAAGACCTGCATGAGGACCCTCGGGTTGTGGCGGTCCCGCTCCAGGATCAACTTCTCACGCCAGAAGTAGACGTCGGAGCGATAGCCCATGCGGATCTCGTGCACGGGCAGATCGAAGATGTGGACGGGAAGCCGCCCCTCGAGGACCTCCTCCGGTTCAGGACCAGTATTCATCCCTGGAAAGCCTCTCCTCGACCTTTATCCCGTAAAAATCCTCCAGGGGGAGGAAGATCTCCCTCTTCCTCTCAAAGGCCTCCTTCACCGCCTCCCTCACCTTGGCCACCCCCTTAGGCCCCATCTTGCCGAGGGGACTCCTGCAGAGTCCTGCCGGGAGCCCCAAGCCCCTCATGATGGTCTTGATGGGGGTGGGGTTGCGGAACTTGCAGGGGACCTTAAAGCCGTCGTACTCCTCCTCCGTCTTCACGGTGACCACGTCAAAGAGCGGAGAGAGGGCCTCGTGAAGCTCCCTCCCTCGCTCAACTTCACCCTTCGCGAGGGCCTCCACCATCTCCCGTACAGCCCCTGGGAGCAGGTTGGAGATCACCGAAACCACCCCCTGGGCACGGATGTCGGACCTCGTCATCATCTCAAAGGTGAGGCCGTCGTCTCCGGACAGGATGTCGAAGTCCTCCCCCAAGAGCCTCCTGGTCTTGGCCATCCGCTCGAGGTCCCCTGTGGCCTCCTTGACGGAGCGGACGTTGCGGTACTTTCGATGCAGGATCGCCAAGTCCTCCACCTCGAGTTGGGTACCGCTCCGCCCCGGGATGATGTAAGGGGTCACGAAGAGGGAGGGGAACTCCCCGGCTATCACCTCGTAATAGCCGGTGCGCAGCTCCCAGGTGGAGGGGGCGTTGTAGTAACAATCGACCAACAGCACGGCCTCCACCCCAAGTTCGGCGGCCCCTCGTGTCCCCTTCAAGGCCTCCTCGGTGGAGTTACTGCCCGTGCCGGCCATCACGGGGACTCCTTTCCCCTTGGCCAATTCCACCACCTCCTTGATGACCCGGAGCTGCTCCTCCCACTCCAGAGTGGGGGACTCCCCTGTGGTGCCGGTGGGGACCAGCTTGGCCCCCCCTTCGATCTGGTAGAGCACGTTCCTCCCCAGCCCCTGCAGGTCGAGTTCCCCCGAAGGGGTGAAGGGCGTCACCAAGGCCGTCCAACAACCCTCAAAACGTTCTAATTCCACGAGCTCCTCCCCTCTTTTTGTCCGATTGTAAAAAGGAAGCTCTCGGCAAGTCAAGCACGCTCGCCCCTGGCCTTCCTCTGCCGCTGGCGGAGGGCCTCGTACATCAGGACCCCCGCTGCCACAGAGGCGTTGAGGGAACCTACCGTACCCCTCATGGGGATGGAGACCAGGAGGTCGCAGCACCTGAGGACCAAGGGCCTGATCCCCCTCCCCTCACCGCCGATGACCAAGGCCAAGGGGCCCGTCAGATCCTCTTCGAAGAGGGAACGAGGGGCCGAGGCCTCGGCCCCCACCACCCATAGACCCCGTTCCTTTAGCCTGCGGAGGGCTTGGGCGATGTTGCTCACCTGGACTATGGGGATGTGGAAGACAGCCCCTGCGGAGGCCTTGGCCACAGCGGGCGTCACCCCCGCCGCCCTCCTCTTCGGGATCACCACCCCCCAGAGGCCACAGGCCTCCGCGGTACGCACTATGGCCCCCAGGTTACGGGGGTCCTCCACCCCATCGAGCACCATCAGCAGGGAATCGCCCTCGCCCTGCAGGACATCCTCGAGCCCCCGGTAGGGGAAGGGGCCCACCAAGAGGGCCACCCCTTGGTGGGGGGCCCTGTGGGTGAGGGAGTCGAGCTGCGAGCGATCCACCTGGCGCGGCGCAAGCCCCCTCAGGGAGGCCACCTCCAAGAGCCTCTCCACCCCCCTCTCCCTCCGGCCTTTGGCGATGAGCAGATCCTTCACCTCGATGGACGAACGCAGCGCCTCCAGGACCGGATTCACGCCGTAGACCCAGAACCCCTCCATTCGTTGCCCTCGATCCGCTGGCGATGATATCATCTTTGCAGGATGGAGCGGTACCTTCAAGCGACCCCTTTCATAGATTCCGATGATCCCTCGATAAGACAGAAGGCCCAAGAGCTCACAAAGGGCGTAGAGGACCCCATCGCGAGGGCCAAGGAGATCTTCTACTTCGTCCGAGACAGGATAAAGTACAACGTCTACACCCCCAAGGCCTCCCCCCATGACTTCCGCGCCAGCACCACCCTGGCCAGGGGGGAGGGCTATTGTGTGCAGAAGGCCATCCTGCTGACGGCCCTGTGCAGGGCCGCAGGGATCCCGGCGCGTCTTCGCTTCGCCATCATCAGAAACCACCTCATGCCCCCAAAGCTCTATGAGATCATGAAGAGCGACATCCTCCCATGGCATGGCTACGCGGAGATCTTCCTCAACGGAAGGTGGGTGAAGGCGACCCCCGCCTTCGACCTCGAGATGTGCCAAAAGCAGGGGATCATCCCCGTGGAGTTCGACGGCCTCAACGACGCCAAGTTCCAC
>QMLK01000016.1 GCA_003646705.1 Deltaproteobacteria bacterium
ATGATCGGCATCTATCGCAGGATCCGCTCCGAGGACCTCGAGGCCAAGCTCATCATCCAAGTGCACGACGAATTGGTCCTTGAGGTCCGAGAGGGGGCCCTGGAGAGGGTGGAGGAGGTGGTGAGGGAGGAGATGGAGGGGGTGGCCGATCTCAGGGTTCCCCTCGTCGTCAACCTATCCCACGGCATGAGCTGGGGGGAGATCCACTGAGGGTTGAAAGGGAGGGGGGTTTGGGATTAAATAGAGAGGTGCAGCGCCATCTCTACATCCATGTGGGGGACGAGGTGATCCACGCCCGTTACCCCCAATGGGGGGTGGGCAAGGTGATCGAGGAGTGGCAGGCCAACCTCCCCGGAGGGAGGTCCTTCGTGAAGGTCGCCTTCGAGGACGGCAAGGTCCGCATTTTCGACAACGACTTTCGTAGTTCCTCCTGCTGTTATTACACGGGCTTGCGGAAGTTGTTCCCAAGGGGCGATTAGCTCAGGTGGAAAGAGCGCTGGCCTCCGGAGCCAGAGGTCGGGGGTTCGAGTCCCCCATCGCCCTCCATGGTAAACCCTTTTCTTCAACGTCGATCTCCCTTGAGAGCGGACCTCACAGCCCCTAGTAGCTTTGTGAGGGAGTAAGGTTTTTGCAAAAAGGCGAAGCTCCTCCCCCGTATCTTTTCCGCACGAGACCTCTGGCCGGTATAACCGCTGGTAATCAGCACCCGCAACGTCGGCTTTCGCCTCAAGAGCCACTCGATCAACTCGACGCCATCCCCATCCGGTAGGACCACATCGGCCAAGAGCAGGTCTACCCGACCGTCAACGGCCTCAAATCGTGCGATGGCCTCCCTCACGCCCGCAGCCGAGAGGACCCTGTAGCCAGCCTCGACCAGGGCCATCTCCACCATCCGCTTTATCTCCTCATCGTCTTCGACGACCAAGATGGTCTCCCCTTGTGTGTCGAGCTGATCGGTCACGGCCTCCTGAGGGACGTGTTTCCTTCGGACTTGCCCGGAGATGGGGAGGTATACCCTGAAGGTCGACCCTTCAGCGGGTTTGCTCTCGACCGAGATCCATCCCCCGTGCTCCTTGGCTATGCCGTAGGCCACGGCCAAACCCATGCCGCTTCCCGCCCCTCGCTTCGTGGTGAAGAAGGGCTCGAAGATCTTCTCGAGGACGTCCTGTTGCATACCTTCGCCTGTGTCCTGTACGGAGAGGCAGACGAATTCTCCGGGGCGCGCCTCGGGATCGTGCTGAAGGACGTCCTCATCCCTGAGTTTCACGGCCGTGGTCGCTATCCGGATCGTACCTCCCCGAGGCATGGCGTCCCGGGCGTTCAGCAGGAGGTTGATGAGCACCTGCGACAGGGCCGCAGGGTCTCCCTCCACCGGTCCGAGGCGGGGGTCGAGCTCCGTAAAGACGGAGATGTCCTCCCCGAGGAGGCGATCGAGGACGTGGAGCGTCTCCTGGACGAGGCCATTGACGTCCACCGAAGACTTGACGATGGGCTGCTGTTGGCCGAAGAAGAGGAGCTTTCGGACGGTCTCGGCCGCAAGGTCGCAGACCTTGTGGGCCGAGTGGAGGTTCTGCCAGAGCGGGCTCTGCTCATGGAGCTTCAGCAAGGCCAGTTCGATGTTGCCCCTTATGGCGGTCAGCGCATTGCCGAAGTCGTGCGCTATGCCGGCGGCCAAACGCCCAAGGGCCTCCATCTTTTGCCCCCGGCGGACCTGCTCCTCCAGACGCTTCTGTTCGGTGCGGTCCACCGCTGTACCTATGATGAGCCTCCGTTGCCCTATCTCAAGGGCACGAGCAAAGGTCTCACAATGCACCGTGCGTCCCTGCCGTGTCACCGCCCGAAAGGAGAACCGGATGAATTGCACCTCACCCTTCAAGCTCCTGTCGATCAACTCAGCCGCCTTGGAACGGTCGGCGGGATGGATGAGGTCGATGGGCCTCAGGTCCATCAGCTCCTTCTGGCTGTAACCGGACATCCGAGCAAGGGCTTCGTTTGCATAGAGGAAGCGGTCCGAATCTATCAGGTATACCCCGACCAGCGACTGCTCCACCAAGGCCCGGAAGCGAAACTCGCTCTCCTTCAACTCCTCGAAGACCCTCTGGCGCTCCTGTTCTTGTAGTTTCCTGAGGAGGATCTCCTCCAACTGCCTCGCAAACATCTCGTGAAGCCTGCCCTCGCGTCGCTCCAGAGGTCCCCCCTTCTCCATGTAGAGCATGCCGAGCCTCCCCCCTTCCCCAAGGTCGAAGCGGAACCCCTCCTCCGCAGTCCTCTCGATCTGCTTGAGGGCCTCGGCCTCGTCCCGAAACCCCAAGGAGGCGATGAGGCGTCGGCTGTCCCTGGGGCCGAGAAATAGGGCGTACCGGCGGACCCCAAAGAGTCGGGGGGTTCGGCCCATGAGGTCCGACAGGACCTCTTCCAGGGCGCGGTTGGGCTTATCGCGGCTCATCCGCGATATCTCGTACAACGCCGAGAGCTCCCCGGTGACCACCTCATCGTGATCCCGGCCATCGCCTATATTCGCCCTGCGTTGTCCGGTCGCAGCGGTGGCCGCGATCGCTAAGACCAAGGTCTTGTTGTGGAAGAAGGGCACATCTCCATGGTGACCTATCTCACCGAAGGTCAGCATCCCGAGCAAAGGGACCTTCGATCCCACAACATCCCTTATCGCCCGCATCTCATCCGCGAAGGCGGCCCCCAGCAGGAGATATCGAGAGATGCAATCGAAGACGAGGACGAACCTCGGTTGGATGCCCTCAACGGCCTTCCGCACGGCACGGGCAGCGCTTTGGACGACGAGGTCTTGGCTGTAAGTCATGACGTAGCCGACGGCCCCCTCGGGGACCTCCGTGACGAACTCTATGCTGCCATCGGGGTTGAGCTTCCATGGGTCCCTTATCACGTAATTGCCCCAGATGTCGGGGAAGCCGATGGGGTGGCGCATGCCGTACTCGGCGAACTGCCGAGGGGGGATCCCCCCGAGCAGCTCGGAGTAGACCTCGAAGGCGGGGCGATCGTCGATCTCAAAGACCGTCTTCCCCTGAGCCCTCGTGATTATCGGGGGCTCCCCTCGAGGCTTCCATCCACATGCGATCGCAGTGCTCATCGATACGCCCTGCAGGACCGCTGCGGCCAGGGCGTCGCTTTGGACGCCCTTTTCGTTGAACTGATACGTCCTGAAGAAGTTCAGGTTGTCGCCGGCCCCTCCCCCTACATAGGTGAAATCCGGCCCCATGGCGTCGTAGAGGCCCCGCAGGGCTTTGGAGATATCGGCTGCAAAGCCATCGGGGAACACGAAGACGGTCCCCCTTCTGAGGCCCCCTGAAAGCAGCTCCTCCCCCACCCGTCGGCCCGCACCACGGGGGTCCTCGCTCAGCCCCCTCTGCAACGAGGTGGCCACCCGAAGGCCATCCCCGCTGAGGGTCAGGATGCACACCCCTCTCCTGAGGACGGAATCGCCTACGATGATGCCCCCTGCACACACGCCGACGAGCTTGGAATCGCCGATGACCCCCTTCACCGACTCCCAGACAGCCCTCTGGTCATAAGAGTCCGTCGTGAAGAGGAAGGCAACGGCGGGGTCTCCGGAGACCTTTACGGCCTTGCTGGCTGCCTCCGAACCAGCCCTCCGTGAATCGGGGTCCGTGCTGTAACCTACTCCGACGTCGACCTCCAGGAAGCGATCCTGAGACATCCAGACACCTCCCTGTCTCATCCGAAACCAAAGGGTTGATGAAGGGGACAGGGGAAAGGACGGGAGATGGCGATCTTGCCGACGTAAGGCCCACCACCTGCAAGGTCCGTCCAAACCCTCTCATTCGCACAAGTTGGGCAGCCATGGCCGAGATACTTATCGGAAATCGACGCAGGACCGTGAACCGAAAATATCGCCCGGATCCCTCCCTTCAGTCAAGGGCGCCTTCGGATCATCTTTCGGGGTTGAAAAGGTTTGAGATATGTGATATTAGATCTCAGATCTAATATATCAGAGATTTATATGCCATCTCTCACCAACCTTGTAGCCCCCCCTTCCCTCAAGGAAATGGCCTTTCAGGCCATCAAGGAGGCCATCCTCTCCAACAAGTTGGAACCGGGCAAGATCTACAACGAACAGGCCTTAGCCAAGGAGCTGGGGATCTCCAAGACACCCGTCAGGGAGGCCCTTCTCGACCTGGCGGCCAGGGGCTTTGTGACCTTCTTGCCGCGGAGGGGGGTTCAGGTGAACGTCCTCACCGAGAAGGACATCCGGGACCTTTACAACTTCAGGGCGGCCTTGGAGACGGCCATCATGAGGTGCATCACCCCCAGGGTGACCGACGAAACCATCAGAAGGATCGAGGCCATCTACAAGAAGGAGGAGGAGGCCATAAGGAACGACAACAGGAGGGGGTATCTGAAGATCGACAGGGAGTTCCACCTGTCGTTGGCGTCCCTCAGTGAGAACCAATACATGATCTCGGCCTTGGAAAACGTCCGCGACCTCATCGACTGGATGGGCTGGAAGGCCCTCCTGCGCAAGGAGCGGATGCTCGAGGTCTACGAAGAGCACGGCAGGATCATCCAAAGGCTCAAGGAGCGCGATACAGAGGGAGCTGTGAAGATGATGGAGGAGCATATAAGGATCACTAAGGAGAACGTCCTCAATTGGCTCCGCAAGCTATGAGCAACCTTGTCCTGAACGAGCTGAGGAACGACCCCTTCGGCCCTGAGAAGGTCCTGATGGTCACGGACCCCAGGACAGGGATGCGAGGTTACCTCGTCATCGACAACACCGCCCGTGGAGTGGGGAAGGGCGGGGTTCGCATGCAGCCGGACCTCACGTTGAAAGAGATCCTGCGATTGGCCCGTACCATGACCTGGAAGAATGCAGCGGCTGACCTCCCCCTGGGAGGCGCCAAGGGTGGGATCGTGGCAGACCCGCACGACCCCAACCGCGAAGCCCTGATTCGATCCTATGCCCGTTCCCTGCGGTCCCTCATCCCCGATGAGTACGTCTTCGGCTTGGACATGGGCCTGACCGAAAACGACGCCGCTTTAGTGGTGGACGAACTGGGCAAGCCGGCGGTAGCGACGGGGAAACCGGCCTGTTTGGGAGGTATCCCTTACGATGAGCTGATGATCACAGGTTATGGGGTGGTCGAGTCCATCGAGGTCGCATGTCAACTCGTGGACATAGAGCTCGAGGGGGCGCGTGTGGTCGTCCAGGGCTTTGGAGCGGTGGGAAGGGGTGTGGCCCACTTCTGCCACAAAAAGGGGGCGCTGGTCGTGGCGGTATCGGACTCCAAGAAGGTCCTTTGGGACCCCGAGGGGCTTGACGTGGAACATCTGCTCCAGGTGAAGAGGGCCACCGGGTCCCTGCAGGGGGCTCGCTGTGGAAGGCCTATCCCCCATGGGGAGGAACTCCTCCTCGAGGCAGAGGTCCTCGTACCAGCCGCCAGGGGGGACGTGATCACCCTGGAGAACGTGCATGGGGTAAAGGCGAAGGTCGTGGCGGAGGGGGCCAATTGTGCAGTGACCGTAGAAGCACAGAGGGAACTCCACAAACGAGGGGTCTATCTCATCCCTGACTTTATAGCCAACGCCGGTGGGGTCATCGCCGCCTATATTGAGATGGTCAACGGGACGCCCTCACAAGCCTTTGAATACACACGGGATAAGGTCAGGAAGAACACCTTGGAGATGTTCCAAATCTGCCAAAGGACGGGCCTGATCCCTCGGGAGGCCGCCATGAAGATGGCCAGGGAGAGGGTGATTGAAGCCATGGTCGCAAAGGGTAGCTGGAAGGAAAGGAGGTGAGGTTATGAAGATAGACCTCAATTGCGACATGGGGGAGAGCTTCGGCGCCTACAAGTTGGGGCTGGACGAAGAGGTGATCAAGTACATCACCTCGGCCAACATCGCCTGCGGCTGGCACGCCGGGGACCCCCTGGTGATGAACAGGACGGTCCAGATGGCGGCCGAACACGGCGTGGGGGTGGGCGCTCACCCAGGATATCCGGATCTGTTGGGTTTTGGCCGCAGGAACATGGACTGCACCCCCGATGAGATCCGCAACTATGTGATCTACCAGATAGGGGCCCTGCAGGCCTTCTGCGCGGTCCACAAGACGAGGCTCCGTCACGTCAAGCCCCACGGCAACCTCTATCTGACGGCCGTAGAGGACGAGGCCACCGCCAGGGCGATCGCCGAAGCCATCGTCAGCGTGGACCCCCAGCTCCTGTACGTGGCCCTCGCCGGGGCGAAGGGGGAGCTCATGAGGCGCATAGGTGAGGAGGTCGGCCTAAAGGTCGTCTACGAGGCCTTCCCCGATCGCGCCTATACCCCCGAGGGGACCTTGGTCTCTCGCCGGAAGCCCGGCGCAGTGATAAAGGACCCCGAGGAGGTGGCCGAACGCGCCTTAAAGATCGCGAAGGAGGGGAAGGTGATCGCTGTGGACGGCACGGAGATCCCCTTGGTGGCCCAGACCCTCTGCGTGCACGGAGACACCCCGGGAGCGGTGGAGCTTGTGAAGAGGATCCGACAGCGCCTCGAGGCAGAGGGGATAGAGGTCAAGCCCATGGAAGAGGTCGTGGGATAGGAGATCAGGATGAGCGAGGGGCTTTACGAGAGGGCGCGTTTTCGCACGGCAGGAGATCGAGGGCTCCTCGTCGAGTACGGGGACGCCATCGACCCCGTCATCAATCGCAAGGTAAGGGCCATGGCCATCGCCTTGGGGAAGGAGCCCCCGGAGGGGGTGCTGGAGGTCATCCCCACCTATCGGTCGCTGCTGATATTGTACGACCCCCTCCTCACCACCTCCTCGCGACTGGAGAAGGACCTGTTGGCACTCGAGGAACGCCTCCCAGAGATCCAGATCCCGCCCCCGGAGATGGTGGAGATCCCCGTCTGCTACGGGGGGGAATACGGACCAGACCTCGAATCCGTCGCCCAAAGCCACGGCCTTTCGTCCGAGGAGGTCATCCGGATCCACTCCGAACCCACCTATCAGGTCTACATGATAGGCTTCACCCCTGGATTTCCCTTCCTCGGGAGATTGCCGGAGGTATTGCACACACCGAGGCACAAGACCCCGCGCACTCGGGTCCCGGCGGGTTCGGTGGGGATCGCCAACGACCAGACGGGGATCTATCCCATCGAGAGCCCAGGGGGCTGGCAGTTGATAGGGCGGACGCCGCTCAAGATCTTCGACCCCCAACGCCCCAACCCCTTCCTCCTCAAGGCGGGTGATCTGGTGAAGTTCAAACCGATAACGCCGGACGAGTACCGCCGTCTGGCCGAAGGAGATGGCGACTGATGGAGATCTTCAGGGTATTGGAGCCGGGGATCTACACTACAGTACAGGACAGAGGGCGCTACGGCTATCAGCAATTCGGCATCCCCATCTCAGGTGCCATGGACCAGTTCGCCTACCGTGTGGCCAACCTGCTGGTGGGCAACCCGGAGGACGCCGCTGTCCTGGAGATAACCGTCTTTGGGCCCCGTCTTGAGGTCCTGGCCGAGGCCGACATAGCCGTTACCGGGGCCGAAATGCCGATCACGATAAACGATGAGGCAGCAGAGGGTTGGACGTCCCTCAGGGTGAGACCCGGGGATGTGGTGGCCCTCAAACAGGTCAGGAGCGGTTGCAGGGCCTATCTGGCGGTGACCGGCGGCATCGATGTACCCGTGGTGATGGGGAGCCGCTCCACGTACGTGGGAGGGAAACTCGGTGGCTACCAAGGTCGACCCCTGGCGAAGGGGGATCTGTTGGCACGCGGGCCTGCGGAACCCTTGAAGGCCCCCCGCAAGCTTCCGCCCAATTTCATCCCTAGATACCCCTCGGAGATCCTCCTCAGGGCCATACCGGGGCCCCAGGACGATTACTTCGACGAGGCCTCAGGATCTTCTTCGGCTCGGAGTTCAAGGTCAGCACCAAGGCCGACCGCATGGGATACCGGCTTGAGGGGCCGGTGGTCCCCCATCGAGAGGGGATGCCCCAAAGCATCATCTCGGAGCCCAGCGTCCCGGGAGGGGTCCAGATCCCTCCCGATGGCCAGCCCATCATCCTCCTGCTGGAGCAGACGGTGGGGGGCTACACGAAGATAGCCACCGTCATATCGACTGACATCAGCCGGGTGGCCCAGGCAAAACCGGGGGACAAGATCAGGTTCGAGGAGGTGGACCTTGAGACCGCCTATGGGATCCTGCGCGCACAGGAACAGGCGCTACAGAAGATCAGGGAGACCTTCGCTGGGTGATGTCGGCCAAGGGATGGACTAAGGACCCGCGGCTCTTTCGGGAAAGGGTACGGAGGGGGCAGTGGCGGAGCTCCACAGCGGGGATATGCCCCGGATACGTGCAGGCAAATCTCGTCATATTGCCCAAGGAATTTGCCCTCGATTTCACCGTATTCTGTATCCGGAATCCTCAGCCCTGCCCGATCCTGGAGATCCTCGATCCAGGGGACCCCACCCCCCACGAGATGGCACCGGGGGCTGACATCCGTACCGATCTCCCCATGTATCGCATCTTCAAAGACGGGGCCTTGGTGGAGGAGAGGGAGGACATCGGGGAGTATTGGCGCGATGACCTGGTGAGCTACTTGATCGGGTGCAGTTACACCTTCGAGGAGGCCCTGGTAAGAGGGGGCGTCCCCGTCAGGAACTACCTGGAGAGGAAGGACCCCGGGATATACATCAGCAACATCCCCTGTCGTCCCGCCGGGATCTTCTCCGGTCCCATGGTGGTGACGATGAGGCCCATACCGGCATCCTTGGTCTCCAGGGCTGTACAGATCACCGCTCGCTTCCCCAAGGCCCACGGTGCCCCAGTCCATATAGGGGATGGGGCCCTGATCGGGATCCCAGACCTCCGTCGCGTCGACTTCGGTGAGGTCCCCGACATCGAGGAGGGAGAGGTCCCGGTCTTCTGGGCATGTGGGGTCACTCCTCAGGTGGTCGCCTTGCGATCGAGGATCCCCTTCATGATCACCCATAAGCCGGGGCACATGTTCGTCACGGACCTGAGGATCGAAGAGATAGCGTCGTCGTGAGTGAGTGGATGTAGAAAATACCCATAGAAAGGGGGTGATAGCATCGCAGGGAAGGGAGATATCGGGGTAGGGGGATCATTGAAGAACTTACGGAGGAAAGGAGGCAAGGCGATGAAAGGGAAGGTGTTGGCGCTTATTTCGATCCTGGCCTTCGTCCTTGTGCTGTTTGGCCTTCCCGGCCTGGGGACAGCGGGGGTGAAGCCCCTTCGCATCGGTGCGGTATACGATCTGACCGGTGCCCTCTCTGTCTACGGCTCGGGGAGCAACATGACGGCCAAGGCGGCGGTCGAATATATCAACAAGAGAGGTGGGATAGCCGGGAGGCCGGTGGAGTACATCGTAGAGGATGGCGCCACCGATGCAGCGACGGGCATCAGGAAGTTCCGTAAACTGGTCCTCAAGGATCGCTGTGATTTCGTGTTGCTCAGTTGTAACTCCGCCCTCGCCGTCGGCGTCATCCCCATCGCCAAACAGTTGAACACCATCATCTTCACCGAGGGGACCGCCCGCCAGATCACGGGCACAAAGGGCAACAGGTACGTCTTCCGACAGATCAACAACGCCGAAATGGCCGCGATAGCCATGGCCAAATTCGCCGCGAGGAAGCTCGGGAAAAACGCCTTCGGCATGGGCGCTGATTACGAGTGGGGGCACTCGGTGGTGGACACGGCGGAGAAGTGCTTCGCCCCGCTGGGGATAAAGATGCTGGGCAAGATCTTCTCCCCCATCGGCACCGTCGACTTCGTCCCCTACCTGAGCAAGGTGCCCAAGGAGGCCGACTTCATAGTCGCCGGTTACTTCACGGCTGATGTGGTGAAGCTGGTCAACCAGGCGTGGGAACTGGGGTTGAGGATACCGATCTTCGTCGGCACGCTGGAGTCCATCAGGTACAAGGACCTCGGGCCGGGCGCCGATCTGGTGTGGTGCGGCACCTACGGGTCCCGCTCCTTGGACGGTTACCCAGAGGATGTGAGGCCCTTCCAGAAGAAGTACAGGGAGATAGTCGGCCTCGACGAGGAGGGATGGGACAGGAGCGGAAAGATAAGCGCGGATTACATATGGGCCGGCTGGGAGGGCATCTTCTGGATCAAGAAGGGGGTTGAGGAGAGCGGCTGGAAGTCCAAGAAGGACAACCTGAAGTTCATGGAGGCGCTGGAGGGGGCAAAGGTCGCGGCGAGCCTCGAATTCCCGTCGGGCCCCAAGATCATGCGGGCTGAGGACCACCAGGTCATCGGCGACACCTACATCCTGAAGGCAGAAAACGGCAAGATAGTCACCAAGGCGTGCATCCGTGGCAAGGAGATCCTGCCTCTGTATCCACCGAACGTAGATTTCAGGAAGGAGAAGGTGCGATAGAGAAGAAGGGGCAGGCACCCTCAAGGGTGCCTGC
>QMLK01000017.1 GCA_003646705.1 Deltaproteobacteria bacterium
CTGCTGCACGGGCTGGACATCCGCAACTTGATCCAGATCTGTGCCGTCAACGGCATCACCGGCAGGGTCCAGATAGAGACCGATGACGAGAGGGGTGAGATATATTTCGAGAAGGGCGAAATCGTCCACTCGGCCTGTGGAGACCTGCAGGGGGTGGAGAGCCTCCGACGGATCATTGGATGGGAGGGGGGGGAGATCAGGCTCGAGCCGGGCGTCCCTCCCCCGGCGGTGACGGTGGACGTTCCGTGGCAGGCCCTGCTGCTCGCCCCGGCCATCAACCCTCAGGAGACCGAAGTCAAGGAGGAGGAAGAGGAGGAAGCCCCCCTACCCCCCGCCAAGTCCCAGGCCTCTGAGACCCTCTTGGTCTACAGGCTCTATTCGGAGATCCTCTCCTGGCAGGAGGTCAGCAACTGCATCCTCTACTCCTTGGAGAAGCGGGAGGTGGTCCGTCCGAGCACCCCTGTGCCCAGGATGCACCGGTGGGCAGAGGCCCTTCAAGAACTTTACAATCGCTGCAACGCCCTCAGCCCCTTCGGGAGACACAGCCTTCCTGTGTTGATATCTGCAGTGCTTGAGGGGAGGCTATGGGCGTTGATGAACTATGGTCCTTACCTCTTCGCCCTGGAGATACCGAGGACTGTGGACCTCCGGGAGATCCACCTCCGCTTCCTGAGGACCGCAGAGGAGTTGAAATAAGCCGAAGATGGCCGATCCGTTAAGAGAGATAGCGAGCGTAGAAGGAGTGGAAGGGGTTTACCTCTTTTCCTCCTCGGGGGCTTCGGTGGCAGAGAGCAGGAACTCCCCTGCAGCTCACGACATCCCCTTCGGCGGTCTGCGGGATTTTCTGCGCTACCTGGCCGAGTCCTCCCGCAACCTCTCGGAGGTGACGATCTTTTATCCCTCGGGGTTCCTCTTCTTCCGGGTCATCGATGACTTCGTGCTACTCGCCGTGGGAGGCCCAAAGGCAAACCCCTCCCTCCTGAGGGTGGCAGTCGATGTGGCCCAGTACCGCTGGAAGGACAAGGGGATGGATAAGGTCTTCCGGCGAGAGCAGAGATCGCGGGGGTGGCGGCTCTTCAAGGGAAGGGAGTAGGCGGTCGAGGAGGGAGAAGAGATGGTCCCTGAGATGGAAGGTTGGACGCTCTTTGAGGCCCTGAGATACATCTACGACAACGTGCTCTCTGGCAGGCTTCACGTGTACCACTGGGGAGGCAGGGAGGGGATCATCGGGATCAACGATGGCCTCATCGTCCACTGCCAGGTCGGGACCTTGAGGGGAATGGAGGCCTTCAACATCCTTCGAAACTGGGTGAGCATATCCCTCAGGTTCTTCGAGAACGTGGAGAACTTGAACGTGGACATCGAGGAAAAGACCGAGGCGATCCTCGATACCCTGGAGGCCCAGGACCAAGAGATCAAGCGGTTCCGCCAGTTCATCCCCAATGCTCAGGCCGTCTTCGAACTCTCCCCTGAGGGACCCGAGGGCAACATCTCCTTCGGGCCGAGAATATGGAAGTTCCTCTCCATGATCAACGGCAGGAACTCTGTAAAAGACATCTGCAGAGCCCTTGGGGCCAGTGAATTCGCCGTGATGAAGGTCCTTTACCTGCTGGCCAAGGGGAAGGTCATCCGCTTGGTGGCCATGGACGAGATACTCCCTGCAACCGTCCGCGAGTCCTTCATCGAGGAGATGCAAAAACTCATGGCCCAGAGCATAGGTCCCATAGCTCCTGTAGTGATAGAGGATACCCTGAGGGAAATGGGTAAGAACCCAGAACATATCACCAAGAACGACCTACCGTTGATCGTAGAAAAGGTCAGCGAAAACATAGATGATGAGGGGGAGAGGATGCAATTCCAGAGTCAAATGTTGGCTTTAATTCAGCGGATCTCCAAAGGGGAGTAAGCCACCAAAAGGAGGGAGGAGATGGCTGAGAAGGTGCGGTTTGGAATCTTTCCCAAATTGTTGATCTTCTCTCTATGCGTCGCCCTCATCCCCCTGGGGGCCATCGTCTACCTTTCCTTCGTCAACATGTCCACCATCGGAGACCTGCTGCTCGATCAGGGCAAGAAGAGCCTGGAGGACCTGGGGGCCAAGGTCATCGAGGAGAAGGCCAAAAGCGTGGCCAAACAGCTGGAGATCTACATCAAGACCCATCCCAACAAGACCATCGCAGACCTCCAGAAGGACGAGACCTTCAAGTCCCTCGCAGTCCAACCTGTGGGCAAGACCGGTTATACAGCCGTGCAGAATTGCGAGACTGCTGTCAATTACTTTCACCCAAACCCCAAGATCGTCAACATGGACCTCCATAAGTTGGCCTCCAAGCTCCCGCAGTTCTGGAAGATCATGGAGAGGAGCTTAGGAGGTCATGACTCTTACGGCTACTACGACTGGCAGGACCCGGACGGAAGGATAAGGAAGAAGTTCATGTACATCACAACGGTGAAGGCCCGAACCGCTGACGGCGTCAGGTTGGGGGTCGCCGCCACTACCTATCTGGACGAGTTCTCGATGCCCATGGTGAAATGGGAGAGCACCGTTTCGACCTTCATCCAGAGGAAACTGAGGCTATTTTATTCGATCATAGCCGTAACGGCGGTGGCCGTCGTAGTGGCAAGCCTCCTTTTGGCGCGGGCGATCACCCGTCCCATCCTGTACCTCGCTCACGTGGCGGATCAGATCAGCACGGGCAAGCTGGGGGTGAAGATCGACATCAAGAGCAGCGATGAGATAGGCGTCCTCATCACAGCCATGAAGCGGATGCAGAGGAGCCTCGCCTTGGCCATAAAGAAGTTGAGGGAACAGAGGCTCACCCCAAGGCGCTGAGGCCCTCTTCACGGCCCCGTACACCCCTTCGCCATCCCCCGGTAGCGGAGGGTTGCTTAGTTCCCGTCCAGGTGTTAAGCTAGTTCCAAAGACCCAAAGGAGCGGGGGATGGTGTCCAAAGACGGCTATCAAGAAAAGATACGGAGGATTTACGGATTTATCAGCGAAAACCTCTACCTCAACCGGCCGGATCTGGAGATAAAGGGGGAGTATTACAACTCCGCCCTCCTCTTCGGCATCCTCACCGCCATTTACGGCGGGAAGGAACTGATCATCGGTGAACCGGGGTTGGGGAAGACCACCTCTGCTGAATATGTTGGGTGCCTCCTCTATCGCTACCCCCTCGGCATCATCTGGGGAAGCGAGGTCTCGGGCCACCCGGAACAGACCGAGGAGAAGATCGTGGGGAGGCCCCACCTCGGCGAACTCAACAAGGGCAACGAGGTGGTGGTCTGGAGCAACTTCGTCCAGATCCCCGTGAAGATAGTGGACGAGATAAACCGCCTCCCCGAGACAAAACAATCGATGATCCTGGACGGTGTGGACCGAGGCAACTGGGAATACCTGAACGAGATCCTGATCAACGATGAGTACGTGCTGTTCGCCACTGCAAACTACCAGGACCGAGGCACCAACACCATCATCGCTCCGCTGGTGGATAGGTTCGACGTACTGGTGGAGTCGAGACACCCGGGTCCCAATATCGCCTTCCAGATCGGGAGGAAATCGAGGTTGGACAACCCCCTCCGTCACCCCGAGTTTGAGAGGCGGTTCCACGAGGTCTTGCGGACCCACATGCCCTATGATCAGAAGCTCAGGAGGCTCGAGGAGCTCTGCGACCTCTTCGGGGAGTACCTGATGGAAACGGTGGGGGTGGAGGGGCTAAAGAAGGAGGAACGTCAGGGGATAAGGGAGGAGTTGGCCAAGGTACCGGTGGACCTTGACGCCAATGCCTTCCTGAGGATGGTCTTGGCCGAGTTCTCCTTCTGTCACCGCTATGGACAGAAGAGGAGCGTAGAGCAGTGTACCGAAGGGTGCCATTACACGGGGTATATCTGCCATCACGTGAAGAACTGCGCTTCAAACCGCCTCCCCACCTCGGTCATCGGTTACTCCCAAGCCTTGGCCTGGTTCCTCGAGGACGAAGAGGTGGACATAGAGCACGTGAGGATGGTGCTGCCCTTCACCCTCGCCCATCGGGTGCAGTGGAGGGACTCCTACATCTCGAAGAAGGAGGGGGAGGGGCGGAACGACCCCTTGCAGATCTACCTGGCCAAAGAGGCCACCGAGGAGATCTTCCAACGCTACAACGAGCAGAGGGACTATCTGCTGGAGGCCCTCTCGGTGGCTTATCAGGCCTTTGAAGGCGAAGAGGTGACGCCTCTGGAGGGCGATCATCCCCTCTACGAGGAGATAAAGAAGGACATAGGGAGCAGACGATGATAAATCCCTTCCAGGAGTTCAAGGGACGGACCTCAAGGAGGCGGGAGATCCCCCTCGACCAGATCCTGCGTTCCAAGGAGGAGACCCTCTCCCGCATCTTGCGGGGTTACGAAAACCTCCTCAAGAACGAGGCCAAGGACCTGGTATGGCTGATGCAGTACAGCACGGTGATCAAGGCCTACACCATTGCCGAGGAGGGCATCAAGGGGATAGAGTACACCGCTGAGGACATCGAGGAGTTCTGTTACGCCCTGGACAAGACCGACCAGATCCCCTACCTCATCACTGGTCCCGCTGGGGTCTACATCTCCGCCCTCTGCAACCACGCCAAGGAGGAGGAGATCGTATTGCGGCTCCAGGACCTCAACGTCAAGATCAACCTCCTGGGGTATCGACTGCCGGAGGGAAAGAGGTTGGTCGTGGAGGGCAATGTGGGCGATTTCACAGGCATAGGCCTGGACGGGGGAGAGCTCGTCATCGAGGGCAGCGCGAAGAACTACACCGGCGCAGGGATGAAGAGGGGGAAGATCGTGGTGAAGAACAACGTAGGCTTCAACACCGGCCACGGGATGACCGGAGGAGAGATAGTAGTGGGAGGGAGGATAAAGGGCCTCGGCAAGATCGTGGGGGGAAAGATCTACGAGAGGGAACACCTGATCTTCCCGAGCGAGGAGATGAAACCCTTCTTCTTCTGATGAAGGCCAATCTGAAACCGATGGAGAGGATCCTGCAAAAAGTCTGGCCGCGGGCCAGGAAGAAGCACCTCTACCCGCAACTGCCGACCCCCCAACTGGTGGAGGGAGGGGAGGAGGTGGCCCTGGAGATAAAGAGCAAAAAGCTCCAGATCAGCGCCTCCTTCCTGGAGAACATCAAGGCGATGATGGACCCTGAGGAGGCCGTAGAGGCGGTCCTGGACCACGGCATAGCCCACTACATGTACTGCCCTTGGGACTTCCACACCCACCTGACCCTTTACAGCGAGGCGAAGAAGGCCCTGAAGGACAAGAAGATGGCCCAGAAGGCCACATCCTATTTCCTCGACGTGGTGGCCAACACCTACTGCGTGAAGGAACGGGAGACGAAGCTCCCGGATCTCTACAGACGCCTCCCTAAGGAGGGGATCCAGGGGGTCCTCGCTTCCCTCTACCAGAAGATCTGGGGCGTGGACCTGGGGGTGGACGAGGAACACGAAGAGAAGGTGAGGAGGTTGGCGAGGATCCCTTACCTCGAGAAGAGGAGGTGGAGGGAGAGCATCAAGAAGTTCGCCAAGGTGATCGAGGACTTCTTGGAGGAGGAGCTGAAGGCCGAACAGGGGCAAGACCGCAAGGCCCCAAACCCCCTCGGCGAGCACTCCTTGGACAATTACTCCCTGGAGGAGATAGATCGTGGCCTCAGAAACTTCGCCTCCACCGTCCAGGACCTTCAGGAGTTCAAGGAGACGGTAGAGGACCTGAAGGAGGAGCTCAACGAGCGGGGCTACGCCATGGGGGGCATGGGCAGAGGGGAGGGAAACCCCATAGACGCCGATCTCCTCTACTACATGAAGTTGGCGGAGAACTACACCCTCCCCATCAGGAAGCTTCCCATGGAGAAGAGCGGGGACCTCCATCCCCATTCCCACTCCCCATGGGAGGTGGGCAAGCCCTTTCAGGACATAGACCCGTGGACCAGCTTCGGCAAGATCATGCCAGGTCTCACCCAAACGTGGGTCAGGCGCGAGGGGGAGGTCTACGGGGAGATGGAGAGCACCCCGGATTGCCTCATCATCATCGACTCCTCAGGGAGCATGACCAACCCCAGGGAACGGCTCTCCTATGCGGTGCTGGGGGCCGCCTGTGCCTGCAATGCCTATCTGAAGAACGAAGCTCGGGTGGCGGTCTACAACTTCTCGGACGCCTTCCGCGGCAACAAGCTTTTGCTGGAGTTCTCCAGGGAGCGAGAGGCCATCTACAGGGCCATCTGCCGCTACTTCGGCGGGGGCACCGCCCTCGACCTGGAGGACGTGGTCTACCTGCTGAGGCAGGCAGACCACCCCGACATCTTCATCATCACCGATATGCAGATCACCAACTTGGAGAAGCTCATAGAGTTCTTCAGCGGGATAGAGAACAGGGTCACAGCGGTCCACCTGGGCCACAATGTCCACACCGCGCGTTTCAGAGAGGGGCTGAAGAAGAAGAGGAACATCTCCCTCTTCCCTGTGAGGGAGAAGGAGGACATCCCGAAGATCGTCCTCGGAAAGATAAGGGAATATTGGGCCTCACCCCTTTAATCTCCTCTCCTCAGCCAAGTTGACACCCCCCAAGGGGTGTGATTATCTTAACACCGTAAAAATAAAACAGGTGCAAGGAGGATCATGATCTTCATACCGAGGGACAAAAAGGAAAAGCGACCCATCCCCAAGTACCTTCCCATCCTACCCCTGAGGGGCACGGTGCTGTTTCCCGAGTTGGTGCTGCCCATCATGGTGGGGAGGAAGAAGTCGGTCAAGTTGATCGACGACGCCATGGAAGGGGAGAAACTCATCGGCGTCCTCACCCAGCACAACTCGGAGATAGAGGACCCTGCCCCCGATGAACTCTACACCATGGGGGTAGCCGCCCAGCTGGTCAGGGTGGTCAGGGAGCTGGACGGCACCCAGCGGGTGATAGTACAGGGCCTGGAACGGATCAGGGTGAAGCGGTTCCTGCAGTCAGATCCCTATTACGTGGCGGAGGTGGAGGTATTGCCTGTGGGGACGGTCTACGACGTGGAGGTGGAGGCCCTCACTCGCAACCTCAAGGCCCTCTTCCAGAAGGCTGTGGAGCTGGCCTCTTACCTGAGCAACGAGCTCAAGAACATGGTGATGAACGTCAAGGACCCGAGCGTCCTGGCCGACCTCATCGCCGCCAACCTCAACATAAAGGTCCAGGAAAAACAGGAGGTGCTGGAACTGCTGGACCTCAAGGCACGGCTCAACAAGGTCCACTTCATCCTCACTCGAGAGGTCCAGATCCTGGAGCTCGGCAACAAGATCCAGTCCCAGGTGAAGGAGGACATAGACAAGGCCCAAAGGGAGTACTACCTGAGGGAGCAGCTCAAGGCCATAAAGCGCGAGCTCGGCGAAGCCGATGACCACACCGCCGAGATCAAGGAGCTCCGCGAGAAGATCGAGAAGGCCCAGATGCCGGAGGAGGCCAAAAAGGCCGCCGAGAAGGAGCTGGACAGGCTGAGCAAGATGCCCCCTGCCTCGGCCGAGTACACCGTGGCCAGGACCTACCTGGATTGGCTCGTGGAACTACCCTGGGCCAAGGGCACCGAGGACAACCTCGACATCGCCAACGCCCGACGAATCTTGGACGAGGACCATTATGACTTGGAGAAGGTCAAGAAGAGGATCCTTGAGTATCTGGCCGTCCGCAAGCTCAAAAAGGATATGAAGGGCCCCATCCTCTGCTTCGTCGGGCCCCCCGGTGTGGGCAAGACCTCCCTCGGTCGCTCCATCGCCAGGGCCATGGGGAGGAAGTTCATCCGCATATCCTTGGGAGGCATAAGGGACGAGGCCGAGATCAGGGGACACCGGCGGACCTACGTGGGGGCCTTGCCCGGGAGGATCATCCAGGGGATAAAGCGCGCCGGGACCAACAACCCCGTCTTCATGCTGGACGAGGTGGACAAGATCGGGACCGACTTCCGCGGCGACCCGGCTTCGGCCCTGCTGGAGGTGCTGGACCCTGAACAGAACCACGCCTTCTCTGACCACTACATAGACGTACCCTTCGACCTCTCCAAGGTGATGTTCATCACCACGGCCAACATCCTCGACACCATCCCTCCGGCCTTGAAGGACCGAATGGAGGTGTTGGAGCTGCCTGGGTACTCCGACGACGAGAAGCTGATGATCGCGAAACAACACCTCATACCGAAGCAGCTCGAGGAGCACGGTCTAACGCCTGAAAACCTGCAGTTCGAGGACGAGGCCATCCTTGGCATCATCCACTCCTACACCCGGGAGGCAGGGGTGAGGAACCTCGAACGGGAGATAGCGGCCATCTGCCGGGCGGTGGCCAAGGACGTGGCAGAGGGAAAGAACGACAAGGTGGTGGTGAAGAAGGAGACGCTGCACAAGTTCCTCGGCCCGGAGAAATTCTACCCCGAGGTGGCTGAACGGATCTTCACCCCTGGGATAGCCACAGGGTTGGCCTGGACCCCCACGGGGGGGGACATCATCTTCATAGAGGCCACCAAGATGAAGGGCGAAAAGGGCCTGACCCTTACGGGACAGCTCGGAGACGTGATGAAGGAGTCGGCCCAGGCAGCCTTGAGCTACGTGCGCTCCAAGGCCAAGGAGCTCGGGATAGATGAAGACTTCTACTCCAAGACCGACATCCACATCCACGTCCCCGCAGGGGCCATCCCCAAGGACGGCCCCTCGGCAGGGGTGGCCATGTTCGTGGCCTTGATCTCGCTCCTGACCGATCGCCCCGTCCGCAGCGATGTGGCCATGACCGGTGAGATCACCCTCCGAGGACAGATCCTCCCCGTGGGAGGTATAAAGGAGAAGGTCTTGGCCGGCAGGCGTGCCGGCATCAAGACCATCATACTGCCCAAGCGCAACGAAAAGGACCTCGAGGAGCTCTCCGACCACGTGAAGGAGGGGCTGGAGTTCAAGTTCGTACAGCGGATGGATGAGGTGGTGGACATCGCCCTGGTGAAGGACGGCAATTGATGCGGATACTGCTCTTCGCGGGCAAGGGCGGGGTCGGAAAGACCAGCATCGCAGCCGCTACAGGCCTGGCTGCCGCCGGACGGGGTTATCGAACCATCGTCATCTCCCTGGACAGCGCCCACAACCTCTCGGATTCCTTCGAGTTGTCAGGGGAGCTCTTCGAGGTAAAGGGAGAGCCCGTCAAGGTCCGCCCCAACCTGTGGATCCAGGAGATAGACGTCCAGGAGGAGATAAAACGCCATTGGGGCGAGGTCCACAGCTACATCGCCGCCCTCTTCCGCGCCTCGGGGGTAAAGGAGATCCTGGCCGAGGAACTGGCCATCCTGCCGGGCATGGAAGAGGTAAGCGGGTTGCTCTACATCAACAGCTACGCCCGCAAGGGATCTTATGACCTCATCGTGCTCGACTGCGCCCCCACCGGGGAGGCCATCCGCTTTGTGAGCCTGCCCACCATCTTGGAGTGGTACATGAAGAAGTTCTTCAACCTCGAGAGGAAACTGGCCAAGGTGGTGGGGCCCTTCGTGGAGAGGATCTACAACGTCCCCATGCCTGAGGACAGCTGCTTCGACTCGATAGAGTCCCTGTTCAACAGGCTCGAAGGGGTGGAGGAGCTGCTCTCGGACTCCAAGGTCACATCGGTGAGGCTGGTGACCAATCCGGAAAAGATCGTGGTAAAGGAAACTCAAAGGGCCTTCCTCTACTTCTCCCTTTACGGTCTATGTGTCGACGGTGTGATCGTCAACAAGGTCTTCCCCCCGGAGACCTCGGACCTCTTCCTGAAGGAATGGCAAGCGCTGCAGGGCAAATACATATCCGAACTCGAGAGCTACTTCTCACCGGTGCCGGTCTTCAGGCTGCCCCTGTACCAACGGGAGGTAAAGGGGATCAAAGCCCTCCAGGAGCTGGCTCGGGACCTCTACGGAGACCACGACCCTGCGGAGGTCTTCCATCCAGAGCCCCCCTACCGCTTCGCCAAGGACGACGGCCATTACCTCCTCCGGATAAAGTTGCCCTTCGTCACCAAGGAAGAGGTGGAATTGAGCAAAAGGGGCGATGAGCTTATAATCAAGGTGGGGGTCTTCAAACGCCATGTCATCTTGCCCAAGAACATGGCTACCCTTACCCCCCAGGGGGCGAAGATAGAGGGGAAGACCCTCACCATCAAGTTCGGAGGTAAGGAAGATGGCCAAGGCAAAGAGAGGCGCCGCTAAGAAGCCCATCCCCCCTTGCCCCATCGCC
>QMLK01000018.1 GCA_003646705.1 Deltaproteobacteria bacterium
ACATCGACCTGAAGAAGAGGGTCTTCAAGGAGCTGGACGAGCTCACCCGTCCGGAGGTGATCCTCGCCACCAATACCTCCTCCCTCTCCATCACGGAGATCGCCACCGCCACCAAGAGGCCTGGCAAGGTCGTGGGGATGCACTTCTTCAACCCGGTGCCACTGATGAGGTTGGTGGAGGTGATAAAGGGTCTGGAGACCAGCGACGAGACCGTCAAGGTAACGTGGGAGCTGGCGGAGAAGTTGGGCAAGGTCCCCGTCCTGGTCAAGAAGGACACCCCGGGCTTTATCGTCAACCGGATCATGATACCCCAGTTGATGGAGGCCATAAGGATCTATGAGGAGGGCATCGCCTCCATGGAGGACATCGACAAGGCCGTGAAGCTCGGCCTGAATTACCCCATGGGTCCCTTTGAACTGATGGACCTGACGGGATTGGACATCGCCTACTTCGTCAATGAGTACTTCGGTCGGGAGCTGCCCAAGGAGCTCAAACACGTAACCCCCCATCTCCTGAAGGCCAAGGTGAAGGCCAACAAGCTCGGCCGAAAGACGGGTGAGGGTTGGTATAAATACAGCAAGTGAAGGAAGGGCCATGGCGTACGAGACCTTGCAGATCGAGAGGCGGGAGAAGGTAGCCCTGGTCACGTTGAACCGCCCCCCCTATAACCCGCTGAATCCCAAGCTGTACCGAGAACTCCTCAGGGCCTGTGAGGAGCTGGAGAGGGATCGAGGGGTGAAGGTCGTGGTCTTTACGGGGGCTGGGAAGGCCTTCTCCACTGGCCTCGATGTGAAGGAGGTGGAGGGGAAGTCGTCGGTGGAGATGCGCGAGATCGTGGACCTCGCCAGGCTCGCCTATTGCGGGGTGGAGGGCCTGAGCAGACCCACCATTGCGGCCATCAACGGCATGGCCTTGGGAGGGGGACTGGAGCTGGCCCTCTGCTGCGACTTCCGTTTTGCCTCTGAGGAGGCGACCTTTGGGCAGCCGGAGATAAACCTCGGGATCACCCCTGGAGGGGGAGGTACCCAGAGGCTACCTCGTCTCATAGGTCCCTCGAAGGCCAAGGAGCTCCTCTTCACCGGGGAGACGATAGGGGCCCAGCGGGCCCTGGAGCTCGGCTTGGTGGACAGGGCCTTCCCTTCCGGGGAGCTCATGGAGCAGACCATGGCCTTTGCCCAGAAGATGGCCCAAAAGCCCCTGGTGGCCCTCCAGGCCTTGAAGACCGCTGTGGAGAGGGGGCTCGAGATGAGCCTGGATGCGGCCCTCGTCTTCGAGGGGGAGTGCTTCCTCATAGCCTACACCTCCGAAGACGGCAGGGAAGGGCTTAGGGCCTTCACCGAGAGGAGGAAGCCGGATTTCAAAGATAGATAGGAGGTGGAAGATGGCTGCCAAGAGGAATGCGTGCATCATAGCTGGAGGGATGTGCAAGTGGGGCGTCAGGGAGGCCTCTTTGGTGGACATGGCTCAGGAGGCCGCCAAGGAATGCCTGGAGGACATACCGGCCCTTAAACCCAAGGACATCGATGGTTTCCTCTTCGCCACCTCCTACGCGGGCAGGTGCTCCTTCCAGGTCAACACCGCACCGGTCATCGCCGAGAGGCTGGGCCTTAAGCCCACCTCTATCTGCGCCCGGGTGGATGTGCTATGCGCCGGAGGGAGCACCGCCATATTGATGGCCAAGGGGTTGGTGGAGAGCGGCATGGCGGATATAGTGATGGTGGCCGGAGGCGAAAAGCTTTACACCCCCCAGAAGTGGGAGGTCTTTTACAGCGAGCTTGCCTCCATCGACCATGATTGGGATGCCCCCAACGGATTAGGACTGCCGCCGCCCTTCTTCGCCCTCATCGCCAAGGAACACATGAAACACTACGGGACCACCAAGGAGCAGTTGGCGTGGGTCTCCGTGGTGAATTACAACTACGGAGCGGAGAACCCCAAGGCCCAATTCCAGAAGAAGCTCACCCTGGAGGAAGCCCTTGGGGCCCCTCCAGTGGTCCCTCCCCTGACCCTTTACGATTGCTGTCCCATAACCGATGGGGCTGCTGCCGTGATCATAGCCTGTGAGGAGAAGGCCAAGGACCTGACCGACAGACCCCTGGTCTACATCCGTGGAGGCGCTCAGGCTTCGTTGCACAGCGTCTCGGCCAACTGGCCTGGGGAGCACCTGGCCGATTGGGCCCACCTGAGGGTCGCCGCCAAGAGGGCCTATGAGATGGCCAAGGTGGGTCCCGAAGAGGTCGACGTGGCCGAGACCCACGACTGCTTCAGCATCTCAGAGGTGGTGGAGGTGGAGGAGCTCGGCTTCTGCAAGAAGGGCGAGGGAGGGTCCTTCGTGGAGTCGGGTCAGACCAAGATCGGGGGGAAGATCCCTATAAACACCGACGGAGGACTCCTCTCCTGCGGCCACCCCTTCGGCGCTACAGGGATCCGCCAGGGCATCGAGATCATGCGGCAGCTGCAAGGCAGGGCCCGCTTCCAGGTGGAGGGGGCCGAGATAGGCCTCACCCATAACCTGAGCGGGCTCAACGTGGAGCACACCATCGTAATCTACGGCCGGGAGCCGGTGAAATAAGGAGGTGAGGAGATGGCGGTGCTGGGGATACCCATCTTGGAGGACAAGTACCCGGTCACTATGGATATGTGGCCCCTTCAGGCCAAGGAGTTCAACAGGATCTATAAGTTCTACGAGCACCTCAGGGAAGGCAGGTTCACCACTACCCGCTGCCGTACCTGTGGCCATGTAGCCTATCCCCCCAGGGTGATCTGCCCGGAGTGTTATTCCGAGGACCTCGAGTGGATAGACCTGCCCAAGAGGGGGAAGGTCCTCAACTTCACCGAGGAGGTGAGGGGGGTGCCCCTGGGCTTTGAGTCCCCGCTGATCCACGCCTGGATAGACCTGGGGGAGGGGAGCCCCATCAAACGGATCCTGAGCCGGATAATCAATTGCCCGGTGGGCAAACTCCAGGAGGGGAGTGAGGTTCAACTGGTGGTCTTTGAGGTCCCCTCCCATCCCATCGAGGTGAAGAAGGACACCAAATGGGTCGAGAGGGTCTTCTTCGCCTTTGAACCGGTGGAGAAATAAGACCCGAAGGGCGGCCTCAAGGCCGCTTTTTTTGTGCCTATGAAAGCTCTATGCGCTCCTGTACCTCGTAGGTGAGGCTCACCATCAAGGTGAGATAGTCCCTGAGGTGACGGGTGATGAGGAAGTTCTCCCTCACGAACTCTCGAGCCTTCCGCCCCATGGCCTCGCGGATCTCCCGGTGATGCAGCAGGTACCTGGCCCTGAGGGCCGCTCCCTCCGGGGTGTTGACCCTGAAGCCCGTGTGGTGGTTGATGACCTGAAGCTTTATGCCACCGGTGTCACCGCCGATCACGGGCTTGGACTTCCACATGGCCTCTGTCACCGTGAGGCCGAACCCCTCCCGCAGCGATTTCTGCAGCACCACATCCGCCCCCCTCTGAAGGGCGTTAATGGTACGATCCGCCTCCGGGGGCAGGAACAGGACGTGGATGTTGGGGTCGTCCGCTGCGGCCGCCTCCACCTCTTGGAGGACCGCTTCGGCCTCGGGGTCGTCCACCGCCCCTCCCCCTGCCAATACGAGCTGTAACGCCGGGACGAACTTCTTGGCCAGCCGGTAGGCTTGGATGACCCCTAAGGGGTCCTTGAAGCGATCGAAGCGGGACACCTGCAGGAGCACAGGCCTCTCGAGGTCGATCTGGAAGGCCCGGTAGGTAGCCTCTACCTCCTCGGGAGGTAGGTCCCGGTTCTTCTCGCTCAAGGGGTCTATGCTGGGAGGGATTATGTAGAGGGGGTGGGGCAACGGTTGGGCGAACTCCGCTATTGAGAAGATGCTCGCGTCGTATGAGGCCACCAAGGGCCGCAGGTACTTCCAAACCGCCCGATAAGGTCGGCTTATGTCTATGTGGCAGCGCCATACCCACTTGCCCTTGCGGTCGGGGCAGAACTTCAGCATGGCAGCGGGTTGGGGGTCATGGACGAAGACCAAGTCCGCTTCCTGCAACAGCTCTCGGAAGGCCTCGGCGTTGCGGGCGTTCACCTCCTCGTAGTGCTGGAGGACTGACTCGGGGATGCTGACGGGGGTCCCCTGCAGGGCGTTGTGGAAGTTCTTGGTGCACTGGAAGAACTCCTCGTCCCCCTCTATGACCACCCACTCCGCCTCTATGCCCAACTCCTTCATGAGGGGCACCAGCCTCTCCAAGATCTCCGCCACCCCTCCTCCCCTTCGCGTGGAGTTGATGTGGACCACCTTCAAGCCTTTGAGCAAAGAGGCCAGTTGGCGGAGGTGTTCCACGACGTCCTTGCCGGCCACCTGTCCGTAAAGCTCCAGCTCCCTCAAATCACCCTCCCGAAGTAATCCATGAAGACCTTGGAGAGTATCTGGCGGAGTTCCGTCAAGGTGGTGAAGTAGGGGTCTATGGCCGCTATCATCTCGCAGAGGTCGTCGTACTTTCCTCCGAAGCCGCAAAGCCAGGCGCGGAAATCATCCACCCCCTCCGGGGTCCGCCTCCTCGCGTCGATGAAGTGGTAGAAGAGGCTGCCCAGGGAGAAGTTGGGCAGGAGGTAGGGCAGCTCCTCAGGGTCTCGGAGCCTGCGATGGGTGTCGAAGACCACTATCTGCGAGCGGATGAAGTGGAACTCCTCTCCTGGCCTGGCCCACGGGATGTGTTCGAGCTCGTAGAGGCGCTCCTCCATGACCTCGATGAGCTCCTGACGCAGGGCCTCCAGGTCGGGGGAATCCGTGGGGTCTATCACCGCAAGCCTTTCGGCCAGCACAGGGTCATGCAAGGCATGTCTCACCCAAGCGGCGAAGTCGTTGTTGAACTCCGGCTCCTCGAAGCGCGAGTGCAGCATCCCTCCCCAGAAGTGGTAGTAGATGCTGCCCGGGTGGATGGTCTCCATCTTCTCCCTCAACTCCCGTAAGTTCTGAGCCTGGACCCCGGTGGCTATGGCTATGAGGGTGCAGTCCTTTACCTCAAAGGGTTTCATCTTCTTGACCGACGGCCGGAGCCCCCCTCTGGAGGAGTTGTTCCAAGAGCTCCAGCACTTGGGAATGGGACAGGATGTTGAAGCGGGCCTTGGAGGGGTTCAATCCCACCCTTATGGAATAGGCCCCTTCGGGCAGTACGGCGAAGACGTCCTCGTCGGTCCAATCGTCGCCTACGGCTAGGATGAAGTCCCAGGGTCGTCTCAGCCATTGCATCGCTGCCCTGCCCTTGTTCACACTTACGTCCTTCACCTCGATGACCTTGCTTCCCTCCAAGACCCCCAGGTTCAGGTTGGCGGTGAGGACGAGGAGCTCCTCCTTCAGTTCCCTCGCCCTGATCTCGGCGAGCTCTGGGTCCGCCCTCCGGTAGTGCCACACCAGGGAGAAGTCCTTCTCCTCTATGAAGGCCCCTGGGGTCCTGTCCGTGTAGAACTCCAGTACCGGTCTGATCTCGTCCTTCCACTCATCCCCCAAGGACTGGGCCGCCTGCCAGGTGTCCTCCTTGATCCAGGCGCCGTGTTCGGCCACCAGACGTACCTTCAGGCCGCCGAACCACCGCTGCAAGGTCTCCCTGTCCCTGCCGCTTATGATCACCACCTCGTTGGCCGGGACCTCAGCCAGGGCCCCCAATACCTCAAGGAGTGCGGGGGGAGGGACTGCCGCCTCAGGCCTCGGGGAGAAGGGGACCAAGGTGCCGTCGTAGTCGAGCAACAGGAGGCGGTCCTCGGCACGGGAGTAGTCCTCGAGGAGTTCCTCTCTTATCTTCGGTGTGAGGAGCTTCGCCTCCATCTCCTGTTGTAGTTCCTTCACCTTGGCGAGGGAGTCGAGGAAGTCCTCGGCCCACCGCCTGACGTTGTATCGGCTGAGCCGTCTCTGCATGGTGCGGTTGCGCTCCACCTGTTCCTCTTCCGCCATGGAGAGGGCCCGCTGGAGGGCCCCTATCAGCTCCTCTTCGTTGTTGGGGTTGACCAGGATGGCCTCCCCCAGCTCCGTGGCTGCCCCGGCCATCTCGCTCAGGACCAGGACCCCCTTCCCTTCGGGTTTGCTGGCCAGGTACTCCTTGGCGATGAGGTTCATCCCATCCCGTAAAGGGGTCACCAGGGCCACGTCGGCCAAGTTGTAAAGGGCATGGAGGGTGGGGAAGTGTAGGAACCTGTAGAGATACCATATGGGGACCCATCCGATGGTACCGTGTTCGCCGTTGATCCTGCCGACCAATTCGTCCACCTCCCTTTTGAGGGCCCTGTAATGCTCCACCTGGGTCCGGGAGGGGACGGTCACCAGGATCAGGGTGACCTTCTCCCTGTAATGGGGGTTCTTGGTCAAGAAGCGATGGAAGGCCTCAAGCCGTTGCGGGATCCCCTTGGTGTAATCGAGGCGGTCGATGGAGAGGACCACCTTACGGTCCTTCAGGCGGTTGCGGAGGCGCTGAACCTCCCTTTTCACCCTGGGGTCCTCGGCCGCTTGGGCGAACCCCTCATAGTCTATCCCCATGGGGAAGGCGTCCACCTTCACCACCCGGTCGCCGGCCATGAGGTTGCCGAGGGTGTGCTCGTAGCCCATCAACCTCCGCACCGCAGCCAGGAAATGGCGGGCGTAATCGTAGGTGTGAAAACCCACGATGTCGGCCCCGATGAGGCCCTCCAGGAGTTCCTTCCTCCAGGGCAAGAGCCGAAAGGTCTCAAAGGAGGGGAAGGGGATGTGGAGGAAGAAACCGATGGTAGCCCGAGAGATCCGCTCCCGCAGCAGCCTCGGCAGCAACATGAGGTGGTAATCGTGTATCCAGATCACATCCCCCTCGCTGGCCACCTGTGCCACCTCCTCGCAAAAGACCGCGTTCACCCGTCTGTAGATCTCGAAGAGCTCCTTGGTGTAGACGGCGTGCTGGGTGAAGTAGTGGAAGAGGGGCCAAAGGGTTCGGTTGCAGAAGCCGTGGTAGAACCCCTCTACCTCACGCTGGGAGAGGAAGATGGGTTGGCATCGGAATTCCTCTCTGAGCCTCCCGGCGAGGGACTCGTCCTCTGCCCCCACCTTCTCCTTGGCGATCCCCGGCCACCCTATCCAAAGGCTTTCGTAAGACCGGTAAAAGGAGCCAAGCCCTGTGGCAAGCCCCCCCACACTGGGCTGGAGGTGAAATTTCCCCCTCCGCCTTTCGACGTTTACCGGCAGCCGGTTGGAGACGATCAATAGCCGTTTCAACCTCTTTAAGATAGCACAAAAGTCCTGCGATCCCCAAGGATCCGAGTTCAGCCTCAGGGCCTTGACCTTTATCCCCTGAGGCTGAGATGATCTAAGGGGTGTCCGGACGGAGATCGATGGAGTTCCGAGAAAGGAGGGCGAGATGAAGAAGGGGGCAGTGTCTCTTCTTCTGCTGGGCGGCATCCTCACGATGTCCCTGTTCTGTGCCTGTTCCGTGGGTTTCACCGAGATGGAGGCCAAACCGCCCCACAAGGTGGGGAAGGGACCTCCCCCCTGGGCCCCTGCCCACGGCTACAGGGCCAAATTTCGCTATCGCTACTACCCTTCGGTGCAGATCTACTACGATGTGAACAGGGGTCTCTATTTTTACTTCTACATGGGCAAATGGCGTTGCGGCGATGTCCTCCCTCAGGGCCTCAAGGTCAAAGGGGAGTATGTGGTCCTGGAGATGGAGACCGACAAGCCCTATGAGTTTCACGCGGAGGTCCTGAAGAGGTACCCCCCAGGGCAGAAGAAGGGGAAGGGGAAGAAGCACTGGTAGCGGTATCGGCGAGGTGCGCAAGCCCGCCAGACTCTTTGAGCGACTCGATGGCAGAAGGGTCAGATGCCATCTGTGTCAGCGCCGCTGCCTCATAGGGGAAGGACGGAGGGGGTTTTGCCGGGTGAGGGAGAACAGGGGCGGAACGCTCTTCACCCTGACCTACGGAACGCTATCGGCGGTGGAGTCGCGCCCCATAGAGATAAAGCCCTTCTTCCACTACCACCCGGGGTCCACCTCCCTGACCATATCCACCTGGTCCTGTAACCTTCGCTGTACTTGGTGCCAGAACCATCATCTCTCCGGCGGCCTCCCTCCTGAGGGCTACGGGCCGGCCTTCTCCCCCGCAGAGGTCTTGGAACTCGCTCGGCAGGACCGCGGCATCTGCGTCTCCTTCAACGAGCCCACCTTGCTGTTTGAGTTCTGCCTCGATCTCTTCCCCCTTGCCAAGGCCCAAGGCCTCTACTGCTGCTTCGTCTCCAACGGTCTGGTGACGCCTGAGGCCCTCGATGCCTTGGTCGAAGCCGGCCTCGATGGGATGAACGTGGACGTCAAGGGGAGGCAGGGGGTCTACGACCGTCACTGCGGCGGTGGCGATGTGGAGGCCGTCTGGGGACTTGCCGCCCTCGCAAGGCGCAAGGGCGTTCACGTGGAGGTGGTCTCCCTCCTGGTGACGGGGGTCTCTGATGACGAAGACACCGTCAAGTGGATCGTCGAGAGGCACCTCATGTACCTCGGCCGTGACGTCCCCCTGCACTTCACTCGGTACTTCCCCGTCCGGGACTTCACGGCGCCCCCTACGCCGCTTCAGCGCCTCGAGCGGGCCTGCGATATCGCCACAGAGGCCGGGGTCCGTTACGTGTACCTCGGCAACGTCCCTGGCCGAGGGGAGGACACGCGTTGTCCATCTTGTGGTAGCACCCTGATCGTGCGGAGGGGTTTCTCGACGGTCTCGGTGAGGTTGACCGATCGCAACCGCTGCCCCCATTGCGGGACCTGCATACCCATCGTAGGGGAGCCCACCGTCTCAGCCCGCTGACCCTCGGGCCGCTCCCAAAGGGCCAGGGTCCCCTAAAGCCCGCCAGTGGAGTGCAAAAATTTGGGCCTCGACTTTGTTTGCTGAAAGAGTATGATTCGACCTCGATGAGCCTCCCAGACCAAAGGGCCAAGTCGATAAACGCTGCAATTGCTAGAAGAATAAAGGAATTAAGGCACAAAAAAGGGCTAACTTTACAACAGCTTGCCGAAAGAATTGGGTTTGCTAAAAGTTACCTCTCTCAAATTGAAAATCTCAGGAGAGAACCTCCTATCAGTACCCTCACAAAAATAGCTTATGCATTAGGCGAAGATGTGCTATTTCTCATTACAGGAGAAAAATTAGATGAGGAAGAAGAGCGATTTGTTATCGTCAGATCTTACGAACGTAGAACCGTAATTAGGCCAGGTGGGAGTCCTGATTACATCTATGAATCAATAACTTACAAAAAAGAATAGATTGATGGACGGTTATATATTAACAGCTGGCTCTGAATTTCCACCGAATCCTATGGTTCACGAAGGAGAAGAGTTGGTCTTTATGTTAGAAGGAAAACAAGAAGTGATTTATGACGGAAAAAGTTACATAGTTGAAGAAGGCGATTGTTTTTATTTCGACTCAACAAGACCTCATTACTCAAGGAGCATAGGCTCTAAACCAGCTAAGTTCTTAGTGGTCTTTTGCAGTAAAGTTAGAAGAGAATAATTAAACGAGACTCCTGCAAAAGTCGTGGCTTCTTCTCTGAAGAGATGGTAAGATTGCGTCCGATCACGCAAGT
>QMLK01000019.1 GCA_003646705.1 Deltaproteobacteria bacterium
ACACCCAGATCCTTTGGGGGATCAAGGACTTTGAGTACCGCTTCGGTCGCCGCCCGGAGGGGATGTGGCTCCCCGAGTGCGCTGTGGATACGGAGACCTTGGAGGTGATGGCCGAGCTCGGCCTGCGCTTCACCGTCCTGGCCCCCCATCAGGCCCTGCGGGTGCGTCCCCTGAAGGGTGGGGAGTGGCAGGAGGTGGAGGGCGGCAGGGTAGACGCCTCCAGGGCCTACCTGGTGCGGCTCCCCTCGGGTAGGGAGATGGCGACCTTCTTCTTCCAGGCCCCCCTCTCCCACGCCGTGGCCTTCGGTGACCTCCTGCGGGATGGAGGAAGGTTGGTCCGTCGGCTCCTGGAGGCCATCCCCCCTGGGAGAGCAGGCCGCCTCGTCTCCATAGCCATCGACGGGGAGACCTTCGGCCACCACAAGACCTTCGGGGAGATGGCCTTGGCCTACGCCCTGCAGGGGATGGAGGCGAGGCTCACCAACTACGGGGAGTTCCTCGATGGATACCCCCCTGAGTACGAGGTCCAGATCGCCGAGGGGACCTCGTGGAGCTGTCCCCACGGACTCGGACGATGGAGGAGCGACTGCGGCTGCAGCACTGGTACCCACCTCGGGTGGAACCAGGGCTGGCGGGGACCCCTGAGGGGGGCCCTTGACTGGCTCCGGGATGCCCTCGCCCGGGCCTACGAGGCTAGAGGGGGCCTCCTCTTCAAGGACCCGTGGGCAGCGCGGGACGACTATGTGGAGGTGATCCTCGACCCATCCCGCCGCGACTCATTCCTCGATCGGCATAGCCGCGGGGTCCTCGGGACCGAGGAGCGGATCACCGCCTTGAAGCTCCTTGAGATGCAGCGCCATCTGCTGCTCATGTACACCAGCTGCGCTTGGTTCTTCGACGACCCTTCAGGGATTGAGGCCCTTCAGGTCCTGAGGCATGCCGCGCGGGCGGTGCAGTTGGCCGAAGAGGTCCTCAGGGATCGGTTTGAGGGGGAGTTCCTCCGGAGGCTTGAGGCCGTGAAGAGCAACATCGCCGAGGTGGGCGATGGTCGCCGTATCTACGAGCGTTCGGTGATACCCGCCAAGGTGGATCTGCCGAGGGTATGTGCCCACTGGGCCATGGGCTCGCTCTTTGAGGACGGTCAAGGGGAGGCCGTGGGCTGTTTCCGCATCCAACGGCGACGATGGAGGCTTCAGGAGGCTGGCAGGGCCAAGCTCGCCTTGGGGAGAGCCCTGGTGAGGGATGAGATCACCGAGGAGTCCAAAGAGCTCTCCTTTGCAGTGCTGCACCTGGGTGACCACAACCTGCTGTGTGGGGTAAAGGAGGAGGAGATCCCTGCCATCGGCCAGGGGCTCCTCGGCGCCTTCGACAGGGGGGACCTCACCGAGGCGATGGGCCTTCTGCAGAGGGGGTTCCCCGAGCTCTACTCCCTGAGGGCGCTCTTTAAGGACCAGCAGCGCAGGATCCTCGCTCTGATCCAGGCCCCGGCCTTGGAGCGCGCCGAGGCCCTCTGTAGGGAGCTGTACGAGGAGAACGCCCCCATGATCCGTTTCCTCAAAGAGCTGGCTGTACCCTTGCCGAAGGTCCTTCGAGTCTCGGCCGAGATCGCCATCAACGGCAGGATCATGGAGGTCCTCGCCGAAGGCAAACCCTCCCTGGAGGAGCTGAAGGGCCTCCTTCAGGAGGTCGAGGCCACCGGGGTGAGCCTCGAGGTCGAGCTGATTCAGCACGGCCTCTGGTCAAGGTTGCAGGGGGCGGCCAAGAGGCTCCTGCAGGACCCCCTCGACCCGGAAGCGATGGAGCTCCTCGAGGCGGGCCTTGAGGCCGCCAGGGTCCTCCCCCTTGAGGTGGACCTCCTCAGGGTCCAGGGGACCTTCTGGAGGGTCCTCGAGATGATCCACTCGATGGCAGAAGGGGGGGACACCAGGGCCCAGGAGGTCCTCCCGCGGGCCCTGGCCTTGGCCGAGATCCTCTCCATCAGGGTCGAGCCATGAGGAGGGGAAGCGGTATGCTGCTGCACATAAGTTCCCTGCCGTCCCCCCATGGGGTGGGGGACTTGGGTCCAGGGGCCTACCGGTTCGTGGACTTTCTGGCCGAGGCTAAACAGGGCTTCTGGCAGATCCTGCCGCTGGGTCCCACCGATCCCGCCCATGGCAACTCCCCATACCTCAGCTCCTCGGCCTTCGCCGGCAACCCTCTCTTCATCAGCCTCGAGCTCCTGAAGGAGGAGGGGCTCCTGAGCGGAGCGGACCTTCAGGAGATGCCCACCCTTCCCGCCGAGGGGGTGGACTACCCAAGGGTCCTCGCCTCCAAGGCCCCACTGCTCCATAGGGTCTGGCAGGCCTTTAAGGGGAACAAGCCCCCCTGGGACTACAAGGCCTTTGTGGAGTCCAACAGCTATTGGCTTCAGGACTACTGCCTCTTCAAGGCCCTGAAGGCCCGCTTTGGAGGGCTCCCCTGGAACCGGTGGCCCGCGGCCCTCCGCCGTCGGGAGCGGGATGCCCTTGAGGAGGCACGGCAGCAGCTCTCCGAGGAGGTGGAGCGGGAGGCCTTCCTCCAGTACCTCTTCTTCAAGCAGTGGAGGGCCTTGAAGGCCTACTGCGAGTCCAAGGGGGTCCAGGTCATCGGCGATCTCCCCATCTACGTGACGCAGGACAGTGCCGACGTATGGGCCCATCCGGAGATCTTCAAGCTGGACGGGGAGGGGAGGCCTCAGGTGGTGGCGGGGGTCCCCCCCGACTACTTCAGTCGCACCGGACAGCGATGGGGAAATCCCCTTTACCGCTGGGAGGAACTGCAGAGGAGACGGTACGACTGGTGGGTGGAGCGGATGAGGCACAACCTCGGGCTCTTCGACCTGGTCAGGGTGGACCACTTCCGGGGGTTTGTGGCCTACTGGGAGATCCCGGCCGGGGATAGGGACGCCCGCAGAGGCAGGTGGGTGGAGGCCCCGGCGGAGGACTTCTTCGAGGAGCTGCAGAGGCGCTTCCCGGTCCTCCCCATCATCGCCGAGGACCTGGGGGTCATCACCCCGGATGTGAGGGAGGTGATGGCCCGCTTCGGCTTCCCGGGGATGAAGATCCTGCAGTTCGCCTTCGGCGAGGACTTCCCCCGAAGTCCCTACCTGCCCCATAACTTCCCCCGCAACTGCGTGGCCTACACCGGCACCCACGACAACAACACCGTCAGGGGCTGGTTCGAGGGGGAGGCCTCCCCTGAGGAGAGGGGACGGGTCTTTCGGTACCTCGGCAGGGAGGTCCCCCCGGAGGAGCTTCCCTGGGAGCTGATCAGACTCCTCATGATGTCGGTGGCCGATGGGGTGATCATCCCGATGCAGGACCTCTTAGGCCTCGGGGAGGAGGCGAGGATGAACAGACCCGCCCACAAGGAGGGCAACTGGCGGTGGCGCATAAGGGAGGGGCAGATGTCCGCGGACCTTCGGAACAGGCTCCGGGACCTCACCGAGATATACGGCAGGGGCTGATCCGGAATGCGGTGCATCAACTCCCTTGACAAGGGTCGAATTTGTGATTTAATGTACAAGCTCTCTAATACCGTGAGGGGGTGACCGATGGGAAGGGTTGCCATCATCGGGGTAGGGCAGAGTGCCTTTGTGAGGGGTTATCCAGGTTCCATCAGGGAGTTGGCCTTTGAGGCCTTTCGGGAGGCGATGGAAGACGCCAAGCTCGAGGTCAAGGACATCGATGCCTCCATCGTGGCCTCCGCCCCGGAGTACGACCGGCAGAGGTCCCCAGCGGGGGTGATAGCCGAGTACTTGGGCCTCATCCCCCAGCCCACCTGCTATGTGGAGACCGTCTGTTCCTCCTCCACCACCGGGGTGATCATGGCCTACTCCATGATCAAGGCGGGGCTTTACGACACGGTGGCGGTCATCGGCTTTCAGAAGATGTCCGAGATCTCCTCCATGGAGGTCCAGGAGAGGATGGGCCGTGGGGCCGACATCCAGTGGGAGTCGCCCTTTGGCACCATGATGCCCGCCTATTACGCCATGTACGCCAGGGCCTACATGGCTGCGCACGGCCTGACGCTGGAGGACCTGGCTGCGGTGAGGGTGAAGGCTGCCACCTACGGTCAGATCAACGACAAGGCCGTCTACCGCAAGCCCGTCACCATGGAGGACTTCGCAAACCCCGAAAGCCGCCTGGCCGGTCCCGTGGCCTCCCCCCTCAGGGTGGGGGATTGTTGTGCCAACGCCGATGGGTCCTCCTGCATCATCCTGGCCTCCGAGGAACGGGCCAAGGCCGTCTGCGAGAAGCCGGTCTGGATCCTGGGGGTGGGATCGGCCTCTGAGGCGGTCAACATGACCGGCAGACCTGACCTCGCCAAGGGGTTGAGGGTCGCCATAGAGGCCGCCTCCAAGGCCTACAAGATGGCAGGCGTAGGCCCCAAGGACATCGATGTGGCAGAGGTGCACGATTGCTTCACCATCGCCGAGATCATGGCCTACGAGAACCTGGGCTTCGCCAAGCCGGGGGAGGGGAAGGAGTTGATCCGCGCAAAGGAGACCTACAAGGAGGGAAGCATCCCCGTGAACGTGGACGGAGGGCTGCTGTCCAAGGGGCATCCCATCGGGGCCACAGGGGGCTCCCAGGTGAGGACCATCGTGCTCCAGTTGAGGGGCGAGGCGGGCCCCATGCAGGTGAAGGACCCCGAGATCGGGCTGGTACACAACATCGGTGGTGTAGGCCTCTACGGGAACGTCATCATCATGGGGAGGTAACCATGGGCAAGGAGAAGGTAGAGGACACCCGTTTCAGCCGCTTCGGAGTGGTGAGCTTCACGGCCCTCACGAAGGTCAACGACTTCGTCGACTACCTGGAGCAGGGCAAACTCATGGGGACCAGGTGCAAGGTCTGCGGGAAGGTCTTCTTCCCCCCGCGGGCTGACTGCTACAGCTGCCTCTCCAGCGACATGGAGTGGTCCGAGGTGAAGGGGAAGGGGAAGCTCCTCTCCTTCACCAAGCTCTCCTATGCCCCGGTGGGCTTTGAGGGGGAGCTGCCCTACACCTTGGGGCTCTGGGACTTCGGCGACTACAAGGTCTTCGGATGGGTGAGCAAGGAGATCCCAGAAGAGGAGCTCGAGGTCGGGATGGAGATGGTCCCCAGGGTAGTGAAGCTGAGCGATGACCGATTGCTCTACGAGTTCGTCAAGGCTTAGGGCCCTTCGCCTCGTAATAGATCCGGTGGTCGAAGATCCGGGAGGTTATCTTCCCTTCGTCGGCGAGCTGATCCAACACCTTGAGGGCCTCCATCTCGTGTAGACCCAAGCTGCGGGACAGGTCTTCAAGGGTCAGGGGGCGGACCTTGAGGGTCCGCAGGACCTGTTCCTCCAAGTTCTCCTGGCGTGGAGGGGCGGCCCTCTGAGGGGGCCTGATGATCACCTCCACCCCCTCCCCGAGTTCCTTCGCTATGGTCGAGAGCCTCTCGTAGGGCAGGGGATAGGCGTACTCCTCCACGCCAGGCCTCACCACGGTGTTGAGGTGGACGGCGTCGGGGCCGATCTCGGCTATGATTTCCTTCAGGGCCTGAAGTTCGGCTCTCCCGTCGTTGACGCCCCGACACAGCAGCACCTCGAGCCACAGCCTCCCCTTGAAGGCCCGCCTGAAGGCCTTGAGCCCCTCCACGATCTCCCCCAGACGCAGATCGGGATGGGGACGGTTGATGGTCTCGAAGACCGCAGGGGTGACGGCATCCAGGGACGGCAGGACCACATCGGCCTCAAGGAGGGCCTCGGCCACTTCCTCCTTGTAGAGGAGGGAGCCGTTGGTGATGACGGCCAGGGGCGATGGGCTCATCCCCTTGATCCCCTTCAAGATCTCCCCCAAGCGCTCGTTGAGGGTCGGTTCCCCGGAGCCCGAAAGGGTCACGTAGTCGGGAGGGGTAGGGCAGGACCTCAGGGCCTCTTCCACCTCCCGCAAGATGGAGGAGGCCGGCACGTACTCCTTTCGCTCCAAGGTCTTCAGGGTAGTGCGTCCAATCTGACAGTAGATGCAGTCGTAGGTGCAGACCTTCCTCGGCACCAGGTCCACCCCCAGGGAAAGCCCCAATCGGCGAGAGAGCACTGGTCCGTAGACGTATCTCATCTCCACCTCCTCCTGGCCTCCTCGGCCAGCTCCTTGTGGCTCTTGAAGGCGATCTCGGGCATATCCTCGAGGGAGAAGAAGGCCGCCTCTTCGGCATCGTCCCCGGGTCGAAGCTCTCCACCCACCAGTTCGAGGCCGTAGCCGATGATGACCAGGGGGCCGTAAAGGGGGCTTTGGTCGTGAAACACGCCTATCAAGCCCTTCACCTCTCCCAGCAGCCCCGTCTCCTCCTGCAGTTCCCTCTTCACCCCCTCCACTGGGCTCTCCTCCCCCTCGATGAACCCCCCTGGGAGGCTCCAGCGGCCGGCGGCCGGCTCCTTGGCCCTCTTCACCAGCAGCAACCTCCCTTCCTGGTCCATCACCACCGCAGCGGTGGCGGGCAACGGGTTGTCGTAATAGAGGATGCGACAACGGGGGCAGAGCCCTCGTTCCCTCCCACCCCTCTGAATGGGCTCGAGTTTGGCTCCGCACAGGGGACAATAGATCTTCTTCATCCCTTCCCCCAACAGCCCCAGTGGGTGAAATCCTCGACTTCCTTCCTCCTCGGTGCCGACGGTTGCCCTGCTGGAACCCCCAAGGGTAGCATGACCACGACCTCTCGGTCATCGGGCACCCCCAGGACCTCCGCCGCCCTTTCGGCCTCAAAGGCCCCCACGATCACCGTCCCCAGTCCTCGAGCGTGGGCGGCAAGACAGAGGTTCTGGACCGCCAGGGCCACGTCGAACATTAACCAATCGCCTTTGGAGGTCAGGGGCCTCCCCCCGTAGAAGCCGGCTTTGCCCTTCTGCCCCAGGAAGACCACCACCCAGGGGGCCTTGGTCATGGCTTCCTTGGCGGGGTTGCCGGGGGTGAGGGTCTCGGCCAGGGCCGCCTTCTTCTCCGGTTCTGCTACGACGATCACCTCCCAGCACTGGGTGTTGGCCCATGAGGGGGCCCAGCGTACCGCCTCGAGGAGCTCGAGGATCACTTCCCTCGGCACCGCTTCTCCCTTGAAGCGCCTCACGCTCCTACGTCCCTTTATGGCCTCAAGGACCTCCATCACCCCCTCCTCAGGTTGTAGAGGAGGCGGGCCGTCACGGTCACAGGGGGTGCGGTCTTGGCCATCGCCTCCTCGCAGTGACTGGCGATCTCCTCGATGGTCCTCGACAGAGGGGCCTTCAGAGGGCCTCCCCTCCACTCCCGGAGCTGGGGGTCCGAGGGCAGGGAAGCGATCTTAGCGACGGGGAGTTTTATCTCCCCTTCGCCCGAGTACCTGTTCTGTACCCATCCGACCACGGGGACCCGTGCCTGCTCGAAGAAGGAGCAGAGCCTCTTCAGCTCCAACTGCGAGAGCCTCTCATCGGTGGCCACCAGAAGCCCCCTGGCCTTGTCCCGCAGGAGGTGGACCAGGCTCAGGAGTTCCTCCCCTATCCCCGGGGGCAGATCCACCACCAAAAGGTCGAGCTTCCCCCACCGGGTCTTCTGCAGGAATTGCCTGAGCACCCCGTGCCTGATGGGGCCCCGCCAGGTCACAGGGGTGGAGGGGCGGTGCAGAAAAAGCCCCATGGAGACGACCTTCAGTCCCTCCATGGGTTCGGCCGGCTCTATCCCTTCCATAAGCCCCTCTATACCTTGGGACTCGAGGCCGAGCAGCACCGGCACATCCGGCGAGGAGAGGTTGGCGTCGAGCAGACCCACCTCCTTTCCCGCCCTTACCCAATGGAAGGCGAGCAGTATCGCCAAGGTGGTCTTCCCCACGCCGCCCTTGCCCGCCACCAGCAATGCCCTCTGAAAGGTCACCTCTACACCCCCAGGAAGAAGCCCACGTGGCAGAGATGGACCTCAGCCCTCAGGCGTTCCCTCATGAGGAGGCCTGCCTCAAGGCCTGTACAATGGGCCACCCCAAAGGCCCTTATGTCGAAGCCTCGCAGTTCCTCTATCACCTCCTCCCTCCGCTCCGGTGGCAGAAACCCCAGGTGCATGCCCCCTACCACAGCAGCGAAGGTCCTCCTTCCGGAGAGGTCCTCCACGTGGCGCAGGATCTCCACCAAACCTGCGTGGGCACAGCCCACCATCAGTACGATCCCCTCCTTGGTCTCGGCAAAGAGCGACAGGTCGTCCAGGAGGGGGTCGACTTCAAGGCCTCCTTCGGTCTTGACCAGCAGGTCCTCGTCGCCCCTGCCCCTTTCCTTCACCTCCCCCGTGGTGAAGACCCCGGGCAGGACCTCCATGGGCTCCCTCCTGAGGTCCAACTCCGCCCCCCAGCCCTCGAGGGCGTCCTTGGGGTAGGGGACCCCGATGTATCGCAGCCCCCCGTGCCGTCGTGAGTACTTGGGGGAGAAGAGGTCAGGGTGGGCGGTCACCTTAAGCCCTTTGGTTTGATGCAAGAGCTCGGCCAGCCCTCCCGTATGGTCGTAGTGGCCGTGGCTCAGGACCACCCCCTCAACCCGCGAGAGATCCACCCCCAGGGCCCTGGCGTTGGGGACGAGCCCCAGTCCCTGGCCCGTGTCAAAGAGGATATACCTGCCCTCCCGCTCCACCAAGAGGCTCAAGCCGTGCTCCCCGATCAGGCCCTTGCCCTGTAGGACGTAGTTCTCGCAGAGGAAGGTCAGTCTGACCTCCATCCCCTCACTTCTTCGTCGGCCCGCTCCACCTCTTCTCTCTTTTGGCGCTGCTGATGCCGCACCCTCTCCTTCAGCTCTTCATCCCCCAAGGCTAAGATCTTGGCCGCGGCCAGGGCTGCTGCCTCTGGTTCGAGGACCACCAAGGGGCAGACCCCCGAGGGCATACGGAGGCTGGAGAAGAGGTCGGCCCCGGCGAAACGGTCGCTCGGAGGAGGACAGGCGATGACGGGGCGGTGGGTATGGGCGTCCACAAGGCCGCTCAAGGCGTTGCTCCTGCCGGCCACGGTGATGAAGACCCCTACGTCCTCCTCCAGCTCGCGGACGATCTCGAGGAGCCTTTCAGGGGTCTTGTGGGCGGAGGAGACCCTCAGGATGGCCTCCACCCCCAGCCCTCGGAGGGCTTCGGCGATCTTCGCGGAGTGTTCGAGGTCGGCCTTGGAGCCCATCAGGATGGCTGCCTTCATTTTATCCCCAGCTGCCGATCTATGGCCTCCTTGATGCGGATGGAGACCTCCTTGTTTCCGAAGGTCCCGACGCGGATCTTCACCACCGTGAGCTTCGACCCCTTGTTGATGACCTTTATCTTCACCGATGTCCCGGTGTGACGTTTGGCCTTTATGATGCCGCTCAGCTCATCTCGGGTCTTTTGCTCCACCATGATCCTCAGGTCCTTGAGCCCCCTCAAAGTGGCGTTCCACACGGCATGATAATCGTAGGGGTACTCCACCTTCAACTCGCCCTTGACGTAGGCATAGGTGGCC
>QMLK01000020.1 GCA_003646705.1 Deltaproteobacteria bacterium
CAGTACTCCTCAAACTCCCCCTCGGTCTCCGCCTCCTTCGCCCCCACCCCGAAGGACTCCTCCTCTTCCTCGAGCAGGGGGTTGGAGGACAACTCCTCCTGTATCACCTCCTGGAGCTCTATGCGGTTCAACTGCAGGAGCTTTATCGCCTGCTGCAGTTGGGGGGTGATCACCAACTGCTGCGTGAGCCTTAGCTCCTGCTTGAGGTCAAGGGCCATCAAAGCCTCCCCAACTCAAAGCCCTCGCCGAGGTAGACCTCCCTCACCCTCTCGTTCCGCACTATCTCCTCAGGGGTCCCCTCCTCGAGGATCTTCCCCTCGTTGAGGATATAAGCCCTGTCGCATACACCGAGGGTCTCCCTGACGTTGTGGTCGGAGACCACCACCCCTATGCCCCTGTCCTTCAGGTCCCTTATGATCCTCTGGATCTCCAGGACCGCTATGGGGTCTATCCCCGCAAAGGGCTCATCCAGCAGTATGAAGAGGGGGTCCAGCACCAGGGCACGAGCGATCTCCACCCGCCGCCTCTCCCCCCCGGAGAGGGAATAGGCCTTGTTCTTCGCCAAATGGGCTATGCCGAGTTCCTCCAGGAGCCCCTCTAAGCGCTCCCGGCGTTCCTCCGGGGTCAAGTCCAAGGTCTCCAGGATGGCCAAAAGGTTCTCCTCCACCGTGAGCTTCCTGAAGACGGAGGGCTCCTGCGGCAGATAGGTTATCCCCTTCCTAGCCCTTCTGTGGATGGGCAGGTGGCTTATCTCCTCGCCGTCGAGCAAGACCTGCCCCTTCTCCGGTTTCACGAAGCCGATGATCATGTAGAAGGTGGTGGTCTTCCCCGCCCCATTGGGACCCAGCAGCCCCACCACCTCACCGGAGCGGACCTCCATGTCCACCTCGTCCACCACCCGCCTACCTCCGTAGACCTTCACCAATTCCTTGGCCTCAAGGACGTGGAAGGAGTTTCCCTTCACGCCTTTCCTCCACTATGGTGAGCTCCACCCGCTCCTGTCCTTTACCTTCGGCGATCGCTCTGTCCTCCTTGAGGAAGACCACTATCCTCCAACCCCGAAGCCGGTTATCCCCCTCCCACAGCAGCGGATGGCCCTCGAGCACCACCCTCTCCTCCTTCACGTAATAGATGGCGCGCTCACAGAGGGCCCTCTTGGTCCCGTAAGCAATCTTGACCTCTCCTTCGGCCTCTATCCTCTCCACATCCCGCTTCTCCACCCCCTCCCCAGTGCTCAGATAGACCCGTAATTGGCGGCTCTCGAGGCGAAAGTCACCCCTTTTGGCCACTACGTCGCCGCTGAAGACGATTACCCCCTTGGCGTAATCGGCCTGCATCCGTTCCGAGGTGACGTGGACCGGCCCCTTGCCCCCTTCGGGGACAGCGGCGGCCACCAGAAAAAGGGCCAATGCGATCATGAGGAACCTCATCATCCCACCTCGATCGTCGCCTCCACCTCTTTGGGGATCAGGAAGGATCTCTCCCTCAGCCTCACCTCAAGGCCCACCCCCTTGAGGACCATCCCTCTGCCCTCTATCTGGACGGGGGCCTCGGTCCTCACCACCCTCTCCCGATCCTCGTAGCGGAGGGATTCGGTCCGCAGCAGGTAGCCGTCCTCCGTCTCAAGGACGACCCTTCCTTCAAGCTCTATGAAGTCACCCTGCTTGAGGCCCCCCCTTTGGGCCCTCACCTTCACCACGCGACCATCCTCGAGGAAGAAGACGACCTTCAAGTCATAGGCCTCGGTCACCTCACCCTTGATCCAGTGCTCCACCCTCTTGGCCCGCAGTTCCCACTTGGTCCTTCCCCCCTCCGTCTCCACGTATTGGACCTCCTCGAGGGCCAGATCCGCCCTGCTGGGGAGGTCCACCTCCTCCTGCCCCCTATGGCTCAGGAGGAGGAAGAGGGTCAGACCCCCGATGGCTGCGCAGAAGAGCAATAGAAGCACCTTCTTCATACCCCCTCATACCTCCTCAACAGCCCCTCCCACTTGCCCTGGGCCTTGAGGATGAGCTCACAGACCTCCCTGACAGCCCCCTTCCCCCCGGGCAGTTCGGTTATGTAGAGGGCCCAACGCTTGGCCTCCTCGACCCCATCCCCCACGACCACCGGCAGCCCCACACGGCGCAGCAAGGGGATGTCCACCAGGTCGTCCCCTACGAAGCAGACCTCATCGTCTTCGAGCTCGAGCCTTTCCTTGAGCTCCTCGAAGGGGGCGACCTTGTCGTGCAGTCCCTGAAACAGATACCTAACCCCGAGGTCCTCCGCCCGACGTTTTACGGCCTCGGAGGTCCTCCCTGAGAAAAGGGCCACCTCTACTCCGGCCCGCAACAACATCTTGATGCCGTGGCCGTCCCGCACGTGGAAGAGCTTCACCTCCCGTCCCTCCTCGTCCATGACGATCCGGCCGTCGGTCAGCACTCCATCCACATCGAGCACCAGGAGCTTCACCCTCCTTGCCCTTTCGAGCACTCCCCTCATACCACCCCAGCCTTCAGCAGGTCGTGAAGGTGGATGATCCCCACCGGCACTCGATCCCCAGGTCTCTCGAAGACGAATAGCGAAGTGATGGAGTGTTCCTCCATCCTCTTCACGGCCTCTGCGGCTAAGGCGTCGGCCTCTATCCCCTTGGGGTTGCGGGTCATGATCTCAGAGGCCCGCCTCTGCAGCAGGTCCGGATATCGCTCCAGGGCCCTCCGGAGGTCCCCGTCGGTGATCACCCCCACGAGCCTCCCCCCGCCGTCCATGACGGCGGTGACCCCGAGCCTCTTGGAGGTCATCTCCACCAGGACCTCCTTCATGGAGGTCTCCTCCCAAACCCTCGGGAACTCCTCCCCCACGTGCATAAGGTCCCTCACCCGCAGAAGGAGCCTCCTGCCCAGGACCCCTCCGGGGTGGAGCCGTGCGAAGTCCTCTCGTCTGAAGCCCCGTTCCTCCAACAGGGCCACCGCCAGGGCGTCCCCCATGGCGAGGGCTGCGGTGGTGGAGGCCGTAGGGGCGAGGCCCAGGGGACAGGCCTCCTGATCCACCCCCACATCGATCACCACATCGGCCGCCTTCGCCAGGGAAGAGGAGGGGTTGCCAGTGAAGGCGATGAGCCTGTTGCCCTGTCGCTTGATCAGGGGCAGCAGTTGGGACAACTCCTCGGTTTCGCCGCTGCGGGAGATGGCCAAGACCACATCCCTCCTGTCCAGCATCCCCAGGTCGCCGTGTACCCCTTCGGTGGGGTGGAGGAAGAAGGCGGGGGTGCCGGTGGAGGCCAGGGTCGAGGCGATCTTCTTGCCGATGATGCCCGACTTCCCCACCCCTGTGACCACCACCTTCCCCTCGCACCTCAGGATCAGCTCCACAGCCCTGACGAACTCGTCGTTGAGGCGCTCCTTGAGCCCGGCCACCGCCCTGGCCTCTATCTCCAGGACCCTCTTGGCCCGCTCGAGGATCATCCTTCGAACCTCCTCCGGACCCGGTCCACCTCCAAGGCCATCTCCAGGACATCGGCCACCTGGTCCAGGGGCCAGGAGGTATCCGGATCGGACAGGGCTTCGGAGGGCCGAGGGTGGACCTCCATGTAGATGCCGTCCACCCCCACGGCCACCGCCGCCCGCAACAAGGCCGGCAAGAACTCCCTCTTGCCCCCTGAACTCGACCCCTTCCCGCCAGGGGACTGCAGGCTGTGGGTGGCATCGTAAAGCACGGGGGTGCCGAAGCCCCTCATCACCACCAGGCCCCTCATATCGTTGACCAGGTCGCGGTAGCCGAAGAAGGTCCCCCGCTCGGTCAGGATCACCCGGTCGTTCCCCCGGGAGCGGGCCTTCTCTACGGCGTGCTCCATGTCCCAAGCTGAGAGGAACTGGCCCTTCTTTATGTTCACCGGAAGGCCTGTAGAGGCTGCGGAGGTGATGAGGTCGGTCTGCCGCGACAGGAACGCCGGGATCTGCAGGCAGTCCAACACCTCCTTGGCGGCCTCGATCTCGGACACCTGGTGGACGTCCGCGAGGACCGGAAGCCCCAGCTCCTCCTTCACACGCCCGAGAATCCTCAGCCCCTCCTCGAGGCCAAGCCCCCTGAAGGAATGGATGGAGGTCCTGTTGGCCTTGTCGTAGGAGGCCTTGAAGACCAAGGGCACCTCGAGTCCCTGGGCGATCTCCTTGAGCCTCGAGGCCACCTCCAGGGTGAAGGCCTCCCCCTCGATCACACAGGGACCTGCCACCAAGACCAGGGGGTTGCCCCCCCCTACGGCCACGTCCCCTATCCTGACCTCCCGCGTCACGAGCCGTTCCTCCTGTACTTGAGGGCCGCCTCGATGAAGCTCACAAACAGCGGATGGGGCTCGAACACCCGCGACTTGAACTCGGGGTGGAACTGGCACCCGAGGAACCACGGGTGATCCGGCACCTCCACGATCTCCACCAACTCCCCGTCCGGCGAGGTCCCCGCGATCCTGAGCCCGGCCCGTTCGAGCACCCCGCGGTAGCGGTTGTTGAACTCGTAGCGATGGCGGTGGCGCTCGGCCACCTCCTCGGCGCCGTAGGCCTCCCTGGCGATGCTCCCCTCCGAGAGTCGACAGGGGTAGGCCCCGAGCCTCATGGTCCCACCGCGGAAGCAGTGCTCGTCCCGGAACTCCACCTTGCCGGTGGAGTAGTCGGTCCACTTCCTCATGAGGTAGATCACCGGGTCCGGGGTCTCCGGGTCGAATTCGGAGCTATGGGCCTTCTGCAAACCCGCCACGTTTCTGGCGTACTCCACCACCGCCAGCTGCATCCCGAGGCAGATGCCGAGGAAGGGGATCTTCCTCTCCCTGGCATACCTTATGGCCTCGATCTTGCCCTCTATCCCCCGGGAGCCGAAGCCCCCAGGGACCAAGATGCCGTCAGCCGGCGGCAGCACCTCCTCGACCCCGTGGCGCTCGATCTCCTCGGAGTCGACGTACTCAATCCTGACCTTGCAGTCGTTGGCCAGCCCCCCGTGGACCAAGGCCTCGTTGAGGCTCTTGTAGGAGTCCCGCAGGTGCACGTACTTCCCCACCAGGGCAATGGTCACCTCCTGGGAGGGGTTCTTGAGCCGCCCGACGATCTCCTCCCACATGCTCAGGTCAGGGGCCCTGGTCCACATGTTGAGCAGCTCCACGATCCTGTCGTCGAGGCCCTCTCGATGGAAGACCAGGGGCACCTCGTAGATGGTCTCCACGTCCTTAGCGGTGATGACGGCCTCGGGCTCCACGTTGCAGTACAGGGCTATCTTGGCCTTGAGCTCGGGGGGCAAGAAGCGATCGGTGCGGCAGAGGATGATGTCGGGCTGAATCCCTATCTCGCGCAGCTCCTTTACCGAGTGCTGGGTGGGCTTGGTCTTGAGCTCGCCGGCTGCAGGGATGTAGGGGACCAGGGTCACATGGACATAGAGGCAGTTCTCCTTGCCCACGTCCCCCCTGAACTGCCTTATGGCCTCCAGGAAGGGCAGGCTCTCGATATCCCCCACGGTTCCCCCGACCTCGGTGATGACCACATCGACGCCGTCGGCCAACTCCGCCACGGCCCTCTTGATCTCATCGGTGACATGGGGGATGACCTGAACGGTGGAGCCGAGGTAATCGCCGCGCCGCTCCTTGAGGATCACGGAGTAATAGATCCTGCCGCTGGTGTAATTGTTCTTCTTGCCCATCTGGGCGTGGGTGTAGCGCTCGTAGTGGCCGAGGTCCAGATCCGTCTCGGCTCCGTCCTCGGTGACGTAGACCTCCCCGTGTTGAAAGGGGTTCATGGTGCCTGGGTCGACGTTTATGTAGGGGTCGAACTTGAGGAAGGTGACGGTGAGGCCCCGGCTCTCCATCAGGGCCCCGATGGAGGCCGCGGCGAGCCCCTTCCCCAGGGAGGAGAGGACCCCTCCTGTGATGAAGATGAACTTACTCCTGGTGTGTCCCACCGTCGCCCTGCACCAGACGGTCCAAGAGCCTGAAGCCCTCCTTCAAGAAGATCCCCCTTTCTGCCTCCCTCTCCGAGAAGGCCCGAAAGCCCCCTGAGGAGCCCCCGGAGGAGTCGTAGATGAGGAAGGGCACGGGCTCTGCCACATGGGTCCTCAATTGGAGGGGGGTGGAGTGGTCGGTGATCACCATGAGCCTGAAGGACCACCCCTTCTTCCTCATCCCCTCCACGACCCTCCCCACCACGTCCTGATCGAAGCGCTCTATGGCCCGGATCTTCTCCTCGAGGTCCCCCATGTGGGAGGCCTCGTCCGGGGCCTCTACGTGAAGGTAGAGCAACTCCCCCTGCTCCAGGGCCTCGAGGCCGTAGTCGGCCTTGGCGCGGTAGTCCGTATCCAGCCACCCCGTAGCCCCTGGTACCTGGATCGGCTCCAAGCCCGCGTAGATCCCGATCCCCTTTATCAAGTCCACAGCCGCCACCACCCGGCCCCTCAATCCGTAACGTTCCTGGAGGGTCGGCATCCGGGGCTTGCGACCTTGGCCCCACGGCCATATGGAGTTGGCGGGTAGCTTCCCCTGTCGCGACCTGCGACGGTTTACGGGATGTCCCTCCAGGACCTCCCGGGCAGCCTCTATGAGCTCGAGGAGCTCCTTCGCCCCCTCCCCCCGCGGCAAATAGGCCTCCACCTCCCGTCCCATGATGTCGTGGGGCGGGGTGGTCTCGAGGTGATCCCTCCCTCGGCGCCAGATCAGCAGGTGGCGGTAACCCACCCCCGGGAAGAAGCTGAAGGGACCTCCGCCGAGGGTGGCCTCGAGATCGGAGATGATCTGTCGCGCCTCCTCCGAGGGGATATGTCCCGCGCTGTAGTCGGCCATCACCCATCGGCCATCCGAGGGACGGAGGGTGACCAAGTTACACCTGAAGGCCACGTCCTCAGGGGCCAGTTCCACCCCGATGGATGCCGCCTCTAAAGGGCCGCGCCCCGTGTAATAAAGGGCAGGGTCATATCCGAGGATGGAGAGGTTGGCTATCTCGCTGCCGGGGGGAAAGCCCTGGGGGATGGTGACCACCAAGCCCAGCTCCCCACCCTTGGCCAGTTGATCCATCCAGGGCGTCCGGGCGGCCTCAAGGGGCGTCCTCCCCCCGAGTTCCTCGAGGGGACGATCGGCCATCCCATCGCCCACCAAGATCACGTATTTCCGCTCCCTTTGCAACTTCCGTTCCTGAGACTTCTTATACCATGGAGGAGGGCCTTGTCAAAGGGGAAAGCCTAAAGGACCATGATCCTCAGGGCATCAAAGGTGAACTTGAGGCCGAAGAAGAGGAGGAAACCTCCGGAGAGGGCGAAGGCCGCCTTCTGAAAGCCCTTACCGAAGAAGCGCCCGCCCTTGAAGGAGAGGACGGAGAGGAGGGAAAGCCAGAGGAAGTCACAGAGCCAATGGACCAGGGCGAAGAACAAAAAGCCCAGGACCCCGAAGCTCAAAGAACGCATGATCAGGGCCGCCCCTACGGTAGCCCACCAGATCGAGAAGTAGGGGTTGCCCAAACTGAGGAAGGCCCCCGCCAGAAGGGTGGAGCGATGATATCGCCCCTCTCCCACCTCTGCGGCTCTCGCCCCCCGGAGCATGCCGAGGCCGGTGAAGAGGAGGAAGCCACCGCCCAAGAGGGAGATGAGGCCCTTCATATAGGGAAACTTGAACAAGGCCCCGAGGCCGTAAAGGATCAAGACCATCAAGGGGAACTCCACCATCCCATGGCCAAGGGCCACCAAGGCACCGGTCTGAGGGGCCTTGCTCCCCTTGCCCACCGAGATGGCGGTCAAGGGCCCGGGGGCCATGACCCCGGACAGCGATATGAGGACCGCCTCGCCCAAAAAGAGGAGGTAGGCCATGGCCTTCATCTAAACCCACCGTCCCCCCATTATCAAAGCCCCAGCAGCTCTGCGGCGTTCCGCCAGAGGATCCTCTCCTTCGTCTCCTCGGCCAGAGGGAGGGCGAGGACCCTCTCGATCAAGGACTTGATGTCGGGGACCCCCGGCCAGTCGCTACCGAAGAGGAAGCGGTCCGGGTACCTCTCGAGGTTCGGGAACCACTGAAGGAGGACCTTGGCCGGGATCCCAGCGATACCTATGTAGAGGTTCCGGTGGCGGGTGATGAGCCAAGCGGCCCGATCGTACCAGAAGGGCCTGCCCCCGTGCTCCATGATGATCTTCAGCCGGGGGAAGTCCTCGGCCACGTCGTCAAGCAGAAGAGGATCCCCGTACTTGACCCGTGAGCCCTTGAAGATGGAGGTGCCCGTGTGGAACATCACGGGCACTTCCAAGGATTGGGCCACCTCGTAGAAGGGATAGAGGGAGGGATCGTTGGGGTAGAAATGGGCGTAGGTGGGCAGCATCTTGAAGCCCCTCACCCCGAGGACCTTGACGGCCCTTTCGGCCTGTTCTGCCACGGGGGTGTCCTCGTAGAGGCAGATCGAACCGAAGGGGATCAGCTCCTCATGGCCTTTGCAGAAGGAGGCCGTGAACTCGTTGGGGACTACCCCTGTGGCCCGAGGGGCGTACTCGGAGAGCACCACGGCCCTTCCCACCCCCTGCTCCCTCAGGTAGGCGATGAGCCCCTCAGGGGTGATCCCCTCGGAGAACCTCTCGTAGTAGGTGGGGTTTACCTCCCTGAAGAAGTCCACCACCCACTCCGTCCAATGCCTCTTCGTGCCGACGTGGAGGTGAAAATCGATCACCTGCATCCGTGCTTCACACCTCCCCGCCGAAGCCCTCTATTATCCTTCGGGTGAGGGCCTCGCAGAGCCTCAGGACCTCCTCCACTTCCTCCTCCCGCAGCCCCTCCCAGTGCATGCCCGCCACGACGACCACCTTCCTGTTCAAGGCCTTGGCCAGGTCCTCCGCCACGGCCTTGGCCACCACGTCCTCCTTGTGCCCGAGGAAGGTGAAGACGGAGCTCGTGGCGCTTATCTCCTTGGGGTCCCTAAGGCTCGGTCGGGGCTCGGCCATCCCCACAGCCCCGATGTGAGGCTTGGCCCCACCGAAGAGGAGCACCACCAGGTCCTCCCCCAGGGCCTTCACCCATGCGGTGACCTCAAGACGTCCCTTTCGCTCCGAGACCTGCCAAGGCCCCTCTGCCATCCCGCAAGGAGTGATAACACGCCCTCCCTCGGTGGACAAGGGGGAACTTCCCCCCTTGTAAGACACCCTCGGGTCGAGGGAGGGCCCCTTATCCCTTCTCCTTAACGGGCTGCCTGAGGATCGTCCTCAGCCTCTCTGCGGGGGTCTTCCTCGGATCGGAGAGGTAAATCTCGTGGTGAAACCCGTTGAAGGTAAGTCCCTCTGCCTCCATCAGTGCGTACAACTTCGCCAAGGATTCCGGCTCGGTCGAATAGGGCCCGACGTGAAGTATCTGGACACATCTCCCTTCCGCTATCTCCTCCAATGTGATCTCCTTCAC
>QMLK01000021.1 GCA_003646705.1 Deltaproteobacteria bacterium
AGCCGAGATCGTCAAGGAGCGGGGTATAGTGCTCCACACGGACGCGGTGCAGGCTGTGGGGAAGGTGGAGATAGATCTGCGGAGGCTCCCGATAGACCTCCTCTCCCTATCCGGGCACAAGTTCTACGCCCCCAAAGGCGTAGGGGCGCTCTTCGTACGGCGCGGTACCCCCTGGGTGCCCTTCGTGTTGGGCGGTCACCAAGAGGGCGGCAGGAGGGCTGGTACGGAGAACACGGCCTCTATCGTGGGGCTCGGGAAGGCCTCTGAGCTCGCCAAGGAGGAGGTGGCCGATCAGGGGAGGATCAAGGCCCTAAGGGACAAGTTGGAGAGGGGGATCATGGAGTCGATCCCCCAGGTGTTCCTCAACGGCGACCCTGACAGACGCCTCCCCAACACCTCCAACCTCTGCTTTGTGGGTGTGGAGGGGGAGGCGTTGCTCTTGAGGCTCGACGACGAAGGGATAGCGGTGTCGACGGGTTCCGCCTGCTCCTCGGGCAGCGGGGAGCCCTCCCACGTCCTCCGGGCCATGAAGGTGCCAGAGCCCGCCGTCCACGGGGCCATCCGTTTCTCCTTGGGGCGCTACACCACCGAGGAGGATATAGACTACGTCCTGGAGAAGGTCCCCACGGTCGTCCAAGAGCTGCGGGCCCTCTCCCCCCTCTGGCCCCCGACTTAACCTCCTGCACGTCCGTAAAGCCTTTCCTCCAAGGTCCACCCCAACCTCCAGAGGAGGACCCGAAGGCGATAGCGCTTAAGGTGCCTCCTTAAGGCCTCCTCGAGGTCCCTCCGCCCCCTGGCGTAGGTCCTCCAGAAGGTCAGCTTGTCGGCGTCGCTCAAAGGGAGCCCCCTCCGCCTGAGCTTCTCGGCGGAGCGGTCAAGCCTCTTCAGGTTCTCCATCCTCATGGCTGGGCTCAGAGAGGGATGGCGGGTGGCCCGGTCGAAGTCTATGATCAGGACCTCGCCGTCCTCCACGAGGAAGTTCTTCAGATGTAGGTCCCCGTGCAGGACCCCCAGGTCGTGGACCATCCTGGTGAGCTCAGCGGCCTTTCTGATGATCGTCCTCTTCTGCCCAAGGGGCGGCCTCCCCCTGAGGTAGGTTATCAAGTCCACCACCCGGGGCAGGTAATGGGTTATCAGATAGCCCCGGTAAAAGGGTCCCACCCCTTCGCGGATGGCCGCCACGGGTTCCAAGGTCCTCACCCCCCTCTGTCTCAGGCCCTCCGTGATGAGCAGCTCCTGGAAGGGACGGTCCCCGAAGAGGAAGAGGTCTTCGTTGAAGGCCCTGAGGAGGCCACCATGCAGGTACCTCCTCACCACCAAGGCTACCTCCCCTTCCACCACCAAAAGGCTTCCCCTGCCCCGGAGGGGACCCCCTTGGTCGAGGCCCCTGAAGAGGGAACGGGGTTCAAGCAGCCCCTTCTCCCTCAGATAGGGGAGGTAGGCCTCCTTGGCGAGGATCCTCCTCGAACCCTCTTCAAGCTCGATGAAGCCCTTGGGCAGTCCCTCCAAGGTCGAACTCCAAATCCTTCAGTCTTTCATCACTGGCCTTCAGGACCTCTACCCCCGCGTTGGACAGGACGTAGAAGGGTCCCTTGCCCTCTAAATCGGCCCTGGAGACGAGCTTGTCAACCCCCTCCTTCAGGAGCCAATGGCTGACCTTCATGCCGCGGCCCTTTCCCTCCTCGGCGTAGGGGTTCCTCAGCACCTTCTCATCTAGGACCTTGCCGTCCGACAGCCTGAACTTCACGAAGTAGAAATAGGGCGCCTCCCCGAAGTGCTCGGACAGCCTCTCCTTGTCCACCTCCAGGGGCACGGCGTAGGTCAAGCTGTCCTTGTGCTCGGGTTCGTAGTGGATGAGGATGTGGTCCACGAAAGGGACCTCCTGCCAGATCTTGTCCTCCAGGGCCATGACCGCCCTATGGGCCCGCTCGAAGTCCCTCACCTTGAGGATGAGCTCCGCCTCTATGAACCGGTATTTGCCGGAGTTGCGCCCCCAGAGCCCCTTTATCTCCGCCACCCTCGGGTCCGAGAGGATGATGGCCTTTATCTTGTCGAGGGTCTGAAAGTCGAGGGAGGCGTCCAGCAGCACCCTTATCGCCTGAAGGGCGATGCCCAGCCCCATCCTCGCGATCAGTGCCACCATCACGAGGGCCGCCGCCTTGTCGAGATAGCTGAACCGGAGTAACCCCCCCAAGAGTCCCCCGAGGATCATGGTGGAGGATAACATATCGCTTCGTACGTGGTAGGCCTCAGCCGACAGGCTCGGCGAGTTGAACTCCCTTGCCTTGCCCCCTATCCAGCGGGAGAAGAGGTAGGTGGCCAGGACCGTGATCCCCACTCCTGCCATGGCGAAGGGGATCTCCTCCACCATCAACCCCTTTCGGGAGAGGAAGGCCTCCCTCGCTATCTCATAGCCCGCCAGCAGGATCAGGAAAGAGACCCCCAGGGAGATCAGGTTCTCCAACTTGTAGAGGCCGTAGGGAAAGGTCTTGCTGTGCCTGCGCGAGAGCATGATCCCCGCGAAGAGGGAGGCCGAGGAGACCACGTCGCTGAAGGAATGCACGGCGTCAGCCTTCAAGGCCACACTACCCGAAAGCACCGACAACCAATACTTGAAGAGGGCCAGGGAGAGGTTGAAGCCGAGGGCCGTGAGGGCGATCCTGCCGTCTCGGGGGATCTTCATCGGTCCTTGGTCATGGTGACGAGCCTTATGCCGTGGCGGTGCAGCTGCCTGAAGGTGGCCCCCTGGGCGATGTACCTCAAGGCCTCCCCTTCGTCCACCACCAAGGACCCCGATAGGGCTGCTATGCCGTGATCGAAGAGGAGGGGGGTCAAGGGGGTTGTGGGGCCTATCAGCATTACGAAGCTGTCCTCGGGACAGAGGCTGAGGAGCCCCTCGAGGGTGTGGTTGATGAAGGCCGTGCCCGTGATGCCTATCACCTGGCAGCGGGGCAGCACCTCCTGGGCCTCATGGGCGGGGAGGTCCCCCTGGCGGGGGTGTTGCTCCAGCACGAAGAGCCTCCTGGCGACCTTGCGGAGCTCATCAACGAAGGGGAAATGGCCCACGATGGCCACGTCCTTCCCAGCCCCCTTTTCCGCCAACAGTCCGAAGGCGTTCTGCTCCTTCAGCTTGCCTTCGTCTACCTCGAGCAGCGAGTTTATGGCCGCCATGCCGATGGAGGCCTCGAGGAGGGAGTCCGACAGCGCTAGGCGGGCCACCTCCCCTGCTGGCCTCCCCTCAAGGGTTCCAGCTTGCCTCACAGGGGGGGCTTCGTGGGGGTGGTCCTCGCGGAAGGTGGAGGCCAGGCCGGCGCGACGAGATCCCACAAGGGTCCAGAAGGCCCCCACCAGTACTCGCCTCACTGGGACCTCCTCGTCCTTCAGCCCTTGGAGGATCTCCTCTAAGATCTTCAAGCTAAGGCTCTTCTTCCCTTGGGCGGGGATCTCTGCGGGGTCGGGTGAAGATCACCCTGTACTTATCCTCCTGGCCCTCGAAGCAGATACGGCACCTCTGGCACTCTTCCCCCTCTTCGTCGGGTTCCTCCACCGCGGAGGGGGGCTCCAAACGGACCTCAAAGCCCGCCTCCTCGTACATCTTCACCATCTCGCTCAAGCGGGGCTCAGAGGCCACGAACCTCCTCGTCCACCCCTCCCGAAGGAGCTCCTGTCCCTTGGCCGTCCCCTTCTCAGCCCCGATGAGCCTCTCGGAGAGGCGTTGCCAAAGGGCCTCGATCTCTCCCCCGACCCCTGTGGGGACCTCTAAGGGCGTCTTGCCCTCACTCAGGGCCTCTATCACCCTTCGGTCAAAGGGGATCTTGCCCAGCACTTCCACCCCCTCCTGCCGACAGAAGTCCTCCACCTCGTGGGCCTTCTGTAAGTTTACGTCGAACTTGTTGATGCAGACAAGGGCCTCCACCCGCAGACGACGGCATAGCTCCAGGACCCGTTTGAGGTCGTGGAGGGCCGCCACCGTGGGTTCAGTGACCACCAAGGCCATATCCACCCCCGACAGCGACGATATGACCGGACAGCCCACCCCGGGTGGCCCATCCACAAGGATTAGGTCCTCCCCCTTCTCCTCCGCCAACTCCTTGGCCCTCTTCCTCACCTCGGCCACCAATTTGCCCGAGTTCTCCTCGCCCATCTCCAACTGGGCATGGATCATGGGACCGAAGGCCGTCTCCGAGAGGTACCAGTGGCCGGAGAGGTGGTCCTGCATGGAGATGGCCTCCTCGGGACATCCCAGGGCGCAGAGGCCGCAGCCCTCGCATTCGATTAGGTCCACCTCTCCGTCCTCTATGGCCCCGAAGCGGCACAACTCGGTGCAGCGGCCGCAACCTGTGCACCGCTCGAGGTCCACCTGCGGCTTCCTACCTCCGTAGAAGGTGCCCTCCTGGAGGACCTTCGGCTTGAGCAGGAGGTGTAGATCCGCTGCGTCCACGTCGCAATCGGCCAGCACCGCCCTTTCGGCCAGCCGGGCGAAGGAGGCCACAAGGGTCGTCTTCCCGGTGCCCCCTTTACCGCTTATCACCAGAATTTCCTTCACCCTTCCTCCTGAGGTAGTCGGAGATGGCGTAATGGAGCCCTACCACCCCCAGCAGGGAGCAGTGGGCCTTGCCCGAGGGGATGCCCCCTGCGGCCTTGATCACCTCGTCGTCGGTGATCTCCAAGGCCTCCTCTATCCGGCGACCTATGGCCAGCTCGCTCAAGATGCTGGTGGTGGCGATGGCGGCGGCGCAGCCGAAGACCTTGTAGCGCAACTCGGTGATGCGGTCGTCCTTCACCTTGATGTAGAGCCTGATGTGATCCCCACAGCGCGGGTCCCCCACCAGGGCTACCCCGTCCGCCTCCGGGATCTCCCCCACGTTGCGCGGGTGGCGGAAGTGGTCCATCACCTTCTCGTTGTAAAAGAGCACGCCGCTTTCAGGAGGTGTCTCGTAGAGCTTCCGCCAGTCCTGCATGGTTAGCCCCCCGAGGAGAGTTCCTTCACCTTGAGGAGGATGGAGGAGAAAAGCCCCCTGTAGTGGGGCAGTTCCTCGACGACCAGTCCCCCCCGGGAACAGACCTCGCTTATCCTGGGGTCAAAGGGTATCTCAGCCAGAAGGGGGATTTCCTCTCCCTGGAGGTACTCCCTCACCCCCTGGTCCCCCACGTCTGCTCGGTTCAGCACCACCCCCATCTTGATCCCCAGCTTCTTCACCATCCCCACGGCGAGCGTGAGGTCGTAAAGGCCGAAGGGGGTAGGTTCGGTCACCAAGCAGCAGAAGTCCGCCCCCTTCACCGTCTCCACTACGGGGCAGGAGGTACCCGGAGGGGCGTCCAGGATGGCCATGAGCGACGGATCTATGAGGGCCTTGGCCTTCCTTATGACGGGGCTGGGCATGGGTTCTCCCACATGGAGGACCCCCTGGATCAGGCGGAGGCTTCCCCTCTTGCCCACCTCCACCCTGCCTATCTCCTTGGGCCTCTCGGATATGGCCCCTTCGGGACATACAAAGGAACAGGCCCCACAGCCATGACAGAGCTCTTCGAAGAGCAAGACCTGCTGCCCGAGGACCATCAGGGCGTGATACTCACAGGCCTCAGCACACCTGCCGCAGTGGGTGCACTTCCCTTCGTCTATCTGGGGCAAGGAGAGGGTTACGGGGATGACCCCTTCGGTCTCGATGGGTTTGATGAAGAGGTGTACGTTGGGTTCCTCGGCATCGCAATCCACCAATTGGACCTCCCCCGCCACGGAGGCCATGTTTGTGGCCACCAAAGTCTTGCCCGTTCCCCCCTTTCCGCTGGCCACCGCGAGGATCACGATCCCTCCAGGAGCCTTTTGGCCACCTCCACGGGGAGCCCCACAATGACCCTGTCCCGCGGGATTCCACCATGCCTCCGCGACTCCTCACAGCCGAAGGAGAGGGTGAGCTTTGCGTCGCGAAAGGCCCTCACGGCCACGTTGCTGCAAAGGGCAGCGATGCTCGAGAGCTCGACCCTCGGCCTTTCGCAGAAGAGGGCTTCGTAGCGCCTGAGGAGCTTCATGACCTGCTGGGGCTGAAGATAGGCCATGAAGACCTGGGGTTCCCCCTCTGTATTTATCCCGATGGCCCTGAGGCCTCCGTCCAGGGTGGGCAGGTCTCCAATGGCCTCCACCGCATACCGGTGGGGGAACCCCGCCTGTTCCTCCAGGCGTGCCTCCATCGCCCCTCGAACATCGTGGTTCCACCCGAAGGCGTAGCGGGCGGCGTCACAACTGAGGCTTTCGGCGGTGAGGACCACTGGGACCAGGCTGGCCCTGGTGACCGCCTCGCAGAAGCGAACCCCCTCAAGGTGCGTTCCCCCTTTCGGCATCCCCCCGTAGGAGAACTCCAGCCTGTACCACCTCCCTCCAAAGGAGCTCTCCATCTGCCTGAGGACCTCTTTCAGGTCCATCATCCCTTCCTCAGCATCGGAGTACCGCACTTGGGACAGGGTACCTGAAAACAAGGGACCCCTGGCTTATGGGGTACGCTGGCGCCGCACTGTGGACAGACACACTGCCCTCCAGGCCCCAAACCCCTTCCCATGCCTCGACTCCATCCCCTTCCCCCTCTACCCCTTCCCGAGCCTCTACCGAGGCCCCCCGGTGGTCCAGTACCATCACCTCTTGGCATGTCCCTTACCCCCTTTCACAGCATCTTTTGGGGTTGGCGCAGGAGACCCCCTTTTCGCAGCACCGTTCATCGCCCCTCCCCCACCTCTGGCTGCTCGCCGAAAAGCCTCCCTCCTTGAAGGTGAAGGAGCTCGGCGAAAGGATCCGCTCTATGTCTTTGCTGCCGCAGTGTTTGCATTCGAGGGGGTCGTCCTTGTCACCCATTCCTTGAAAGATCTCAGAGATCCGTCCACAGGCCTGACAGCGATACTCATAGATGGGCATCCCCTTCCTCCTTGAGCCGAGTTCACCACCTTCCCCTTCCCATGCCCGAGTGGGGGGAAGCGGTGGCGGAGGTCGCCTCCTGGAGCCTTCCCTCCTTGAAGAGCTCCACGCTCTTCCTCACGGTCCCTTCAGCGCCCACGTAGACCTTCACCCCCGCGGCTTGAAGTCCTGCCATGGCGTTCGGCCCGATATTGCCCGTGATGACCGCCTGGCCCCCCTTGTTCGCCACGAGTTGAGCTGCCTGCACCCCAGCCCCCCCTGCGGCCATGGCCGCTTGATTCTCGACGGCCTCAAAGGCCATCGTATCGGTATCGACGATGACGAAGAAGCTACAGCGTCCAAACCTGGGGTCCACGGGGGCATCGAGGTCCGCCCCCGAGGCGGTGACTACGACCTTCATTTCATCCCTCCTTTTCCTTCAACATCTCCTGTGGTGTTCCTCACAGGCCCGAGCGCCCCTCAAACTGCCCTCGAGGAAGGCCCCCAGCACCTCATCCACGGGGGCTGACCCCCCCGTGGTCACCACCTCGATGCCGAACTGCTCGAACATCTCTATGGCCCTGGGGCCCATGCCGCCGGCGATGATCACATGGGCTCCGAGGGATTTTATGAACTGGGGCACCATACCGGGCACGTGGCTCTGATAGTAGGGATTTTCGACCACCTCCACCCTGAGGACTTGCCCATCTTCCACATCCACCACGGTGTAGAAGGGACACCTTCCAAAGTGGGCGCTCATCTGTCCCTTGAGCCCCTCCTGGTCATCGCTGGCTATGGCTATCCTCATCTCCTTTCACCCCCTTTTTCCATCAGCTCTTTGCACCTCCGGGCGATCTCCTTCAGGGCTCGGGCGGCATCGGAATCCGGCTCCGAGAGCACGTAGGGAGGACCACTGTCCCCCTTCTGCACTATCTCGGGATCTATGGGGACCCTCCCGAGGAAGGGGACCCCAAGTTCCCCGGCCGCCCTTTCACCGCCGCCCGTCTTGAAGAGTGGGATCAGCTCGCCGCAATGAGGGCAGCGCAACCCACTCATGTTCTCCACGACCCCCAGTACCGGCACCTTCAACATCCTGCTGAAGTTGACGGCCTTGCGGGCGTCAAGCAGGGCCACATCTTGAGGGGTGGTCACCACCACCGAGCCGTCCATCCTCTCCTTTATGAGTTGAGCCGCACTGAGGGGTTCATCCCCGGTTCCTGGGGGAAGATCCACGATGAGGAAGTCGAGATTGCCCCAGTCAACCTCGGTCAAGAACTGCCTGATGGCTGTGTGTTTCAGCGGACCCCTCCACACCACCGGAGAATCGGGATTGGGCAACAGGAAGGCCATCGAGATCAGCCTCAGATTGGGGAATACATCCACGGGCTTTATCCCGTCTTCCCCACCTATCAAGGGCCTCCAATCGAGGCCGAACATCTTGGGGACGTTGGGACCGTGGATGTCGGCATCGAGCAGCCCCACCTCGTGGCCCTCCTTGGCTAGGGCCGCTGCGATGTTCACCGCTATCGTGGTCTTGCCCACTCCGCCCTTTCCGCTTATCACCATCATGGCATGCCGGATCCTGCCCAGCTGCCTCTTGAGCCTCTCCTCCTCATGGGCGCGCTTTTCCTCCTCAGTGCACCTTTTGGCCTCTTCACACGTCGAGCAAGATCTGTCCTTTTCACAACGCTCCATCTCTGCCTCCCGCGATAAAAGACTGGGACTCCCTTCCCTCGGGGAGGAGAGGGGGATACCCCCTCATCTATTCCTCCTCCAGTTCTCGAAGCCTTCGGTTGATCTCCTCCAGCTGTTCCTTCAGGAATTCAGCCTGATCCTTCAGGAGCTCTCTCTCCTGTTCCCTCGTGAGAGGACCCCCCCACGGTGTCCCAAAGAAGGGCCCTGGTCCGAAGAAGGGGCCCATCGCTCCGGGCCCCCAGGGCCAAAAACCCCAGGGTCCCCATGGCCCCATACCCCAATAGGGACCGCTCCCCCATGGGGCCTTCTCCTCACCCGTCCTCTCTCCTGACTCGCCTTGGGGGGGATACCCCATGTATCCCCATCCCGGCCCCCAACGTCTTCGCATATCTCTCACCTCCTTCGGTCGTCATCCTAAGTCACCGAGGTGCGGAGAAAGGCCGGGGGCAGGCTGAAATCGCCCCGGCCTTCCCCACGATGCCCCGATTTGGGCCAACGCGTCATCCCGGACTTACCACCACCATGGCTGCCGAGGGCCGTAGTAGCTCCAAGGCCACCATCCCCACCAAGCCCAACCGGGGATACCGGTGGCCCAGAACCGCCACCTCCAGCCTCGGCCTCTGCCCCGCCAGCCCCAGCCGGGTCCCCAGAACCACCAGGGCATCCTCCTCACCTCCTTCCCTCTGCAGCCTTTACTACCAGGGCCCCCAGGGTGGACCGAAGGACCTCATCCTCCCACGGCCCCAGCC
>QMLK01000022.1 GCA_003646705.1 Deltaproteobacteria bacterium
CCCAGGCCTCCTCGAACTTCCGCCTCGGGGCCTCATCCCCTACCCTCTGATAGCCCGGGAACACGTTGGGCAGCCCGCCCATATCGCAGGCCCCCTGGACGTTGTTCTGCCCGCGCAAGGGGTTGACCCCCGTGGAGGGCTTGCCGACGTTGCCGGTGAGCATGGCCAAATTGGCCAGGTTCTTGACGTTGTCGGTGCCCGCCACGTGCTGCGTTATCCCCATGCAGTAGATGATGGAGGCCTTGGAGGCCTTGGCGTAGGCCTCGGCCACCTCCCGCAGGAGCTCGGCGTCGATGCCCGTGACCCTCTGGACGTACTCCGGGGTGTAATCCTTCAGGTTCTCCTTGAATTCCTCGAAGCCCTCGGTCCTCTCCTGGATGAACTGTTGGTCGTGCCACCCCTCTTCCACGATGATGTGCATCAGCCCGTTCAGGAAGGCGTTATCCCTGCCCGCCGGCAGCGGCACGTAGATGTCGGCCATCTGGGCGATCTGGGTCCTCCTGGGGTCGACCACTATCAGCTTGGCGCCCTTCTCCTTGGCGGCCATGATCCTCGATGCCACCAGGGGGTGGGAGGAGGTAGTGTTGGAGCCTATGACGAAGATGCAATCGGCCTCCTCTATCTCCGCCACGGAGTTGGTCATGGCCCCGGAGCCGAAGACGGCGGCAAGACCTGCCACCGTGGAGGAGTGTCAGAGACGTGCACAGTGGTCTATGTTGTTTGTCCCTATGACGGCCCGGGAGAACTTCTGCAGCAGGTAGTTCTCCTCATTGGTACACTTGGCCGAGCAGAGGAAGGCGATGCTGGAGGGCCCTTCCTTCTCCTTGATCTCCTTCAGTCGAGAGGCTACAAGCCCGAGGGCCTCCTCCCAGGAGGCCTCCCTGAACCCCTCGCCCTCCTTGATCAAGGGCTTGGTAAGCCTCCGCTCGGAGTGGACGAACTCATGGCAGGTCCACCCCTTGATGCAGAGCTTACCATCGTTGACCGGATGGCCCTTCTGGGGCAAGACCCCTATGAGCCGTCCCTCCGCCACCTCCAGCAAGACGCCGCAGCCACAGCCGCAGTAGGGGCAGATGGAGGGAACAGTCCTGTATTCCACCTCGATAGCCTCCTACTTCAATCGCTCGGGGACCTCATAGCGGCCGTCCCCGAGATAGCCAAAGGGTTCCTTCTCCTCCACGCTCAAGCCAGGCTCATACCCGAAGAGGTCCTTGACCGCCCGCCTGACCTCCTTGTAGAGGGTCCTCAGGGGGATCCCCGCGGGACAGGCCTCCTCACAAAGTCCGCAATCGACGCACCTTCCGGCCATGTGAAAGGCCCTCACGAGGTGAAAGGCGGGCATCTCAGGGGGGATGGTCCCTCCTGCGATCAGGTCCTCTTCCTCCAGGGCGCAGGTGTCGCAGAAACACTGGGGGCATATGTTGCGGCATCCGTAACACTTTATGCACTTTGCAAACTGCGACATCCAGAACCGGAACCGCTCCTCCTCGTCCATGGCCTCGAGCCGCTCGAGCAGCTCCCAGCCCTCCTTGCCCTCCACCTTCTCCCCCAAGAGCACCTCCGTGGGGTAAGGCCGCTCGCAACCACATCGCTCGGCCAGCTCCTGGTCACAGGCCACCCCCAGGGGGACCACCCTCTCGCTCTGGATCTTGTTGTTCTTTATGAGCTCGATCAAGGAACGCTCGTCGCAGCCCCGCACCAGGAGCCCAAACCGGCCCTCGGGGTAAAGACCCTGGAGTTTGGCCAGGATCTGGGGCAGGGGATACCTACGAGGGCTCACGGCCAGGCCGTCGAGCTCCTCTGCGCGGGTGAAGAGATAGGGCAAATCGCCCCTGTAGCCCAAGAACCCCCCGATCTCCCCCTTCTCCAAGAGCTCCTTGACCCGCTCCTTCAACGGCTCCATCCCTTAAGCCCCCTGGGCCCCCCTCAGGGGAGAGGGGCCGAGTTCCTTTATCTCCTCGGTGAACTCGGTGGCCACCTTGACGAAGCGATCGGCCTCCGAGGCCGCCATGAGCTCAACCCGGAGCCTCTTGGGGTTTATCCCGAGGAACCTCAAAAGATCCTTCATCATCGCCACGCGCTTCTTGACCAAATAGTTGCCCTTTCCGTAATGGCAGTCGCCGATCTCACAGCCGGCCACGAGCACCCCGTCGGCCCCCCTCTGGAAGGCCTTGATGATGAAGTGGGGGGACACGCGACCGCTGCACATCACCCGCACGATGTAGAGGTTGGGCACATAGGCTTGACGCTTGCTACCTGCAAGGTCACAGGCAGCGTAGGCTCACCAATTACAACAAAAGGCGACGATCCTCGGCTCGAACTCCATGCCCATCCTCCTAAAAGACCTGGACCGACCTCTGGGCCAGGGCCAAGAAATCCGAGGGCATGATCCCCAACTGGAACACCCCCCAGAGGGCGATCAGGATGGCTACGGCCCCCGCGAAAGAGGGGTATCCCGTCTGCAGCCCCTCCTTGGGCTCGCGGAAGTACATATATACCATCACCCTCAGGTAGTAATAGGCGGCCACTGCGCTGTTGAGGACCCCGAGCACCGCCAACCAGTAATAGCCTGCCTTGACCGCCGCGCTGAAGACGTAGAACTTGGCCATAAAGCCCGCCGTCGGAGGGACCCCCGCCAGCGAGAAGAGGAAGACCGCCATGGCCACGGCCAACAGCGGGTGTTTGAACCCCACCCCTGCGTAGTCCTCGAGCAGCGTATTGGGGGCGCCGCGTCTGCCCAGCAGCGCCACCACGGCGAAGGCCCCTATGTTCATGAAGGCGTAGGCGAAGAGGTAAAAGAGCACCGCGGCCCGCCCGAGCTCGGTGGCCGCCACAAAACCCACCATGATGTATCCGGCGTGGGCTATGCTCGAGTAGGCGAGCATCCGCTTAACGTCCTCCTGCCTCAAGGCCACCAGGTTTCCCAAGGTCATGGTGGCCACGGCCAACACCCAGAGGAGTTCCCGCCAGTGCCCCTCGAGGGCGGGGAGGGCGGTGAAGAAGACGCGAAGCAGTCCCGCAAAGGCCGCCGCCTTCACCCCCGTGGCCATGAAGGCGGTTATCGAGGTCGGGGCCCCTTCGTAGACGTCAGGGGTCCACATGTGGAAGGGAACCAGGGCCAACTTGAAGCCGAAGCCCACCAGCAGGAGCCCCAACCCGACCAACACCAGGGGGAAGGAGGTGAGCCAAGCCTTCTGGGCCAGGACCCCCTCTATCTCCCGCAGGTGCAGGGCACCGGTGGAGGCGTAGGTCAGGGCCATGCCGTAGAGCAGAAACCCCGAGGCGAAGGCCCCGAGCAAGAAGTACTTGAAGGCCGCCTCCACGCTGCGGGCATCCTCCCTCATGATCCCGGCCAGGGCGTAGATGGCGATGGACATGATCTCAAGGCCCAGGAAGAGGGTCACCAGGTGGGCGGCCCCCGCCATGAGCATCATCCCCGCTGAGGCCAACAGCACCAGGGCGTAGTATTCGCCGAAGGCTATCCCCTCCCTGGAGGTGTAATCCAGGGAGAGCAGCACCACCAGGAAGCCCACTACCAGGATCAGGACCTTGAAGAAGAGGGAGAAGGGGTCGAGGACCACCATGCCCGAGAAGGCCTCGTAGCCCCGCCCGATGGCCCCCAGCAGGGGCAGAAAGGCCAGCACGTAACCGAAGAGGGCCACATAACCGGTGTACCTCCTCCTGTCGCCCTTGAGGATCACGCCGAGAAGGAGCACCCCCAGGGCAAAGCTCAGCAGCACCAGCTCCTGAGCCACCGCCAGGAAGTCCCTCCCTAAGACATCGACCTTGAAGAGCTCCATCTCACCGCTCCCTTGCCCCTTGGCTTCTGGCCACGAAGGCCTTGGCCTCCTCGGCCTTCAAGACCATCTCGTACCGCCCCTTGACGTCCCTGAGATAGCGCTCGACCGAGAGGTCCATCTTCTTGAAGAAGAACTTGGGGAAGATCCCCATCCAGAAGATCATGATCACGATGGGCACAAGCGTCAGAACCTCCCGGGGGCTCAAGTCGCTGAGCCCCTCGTTCTCCGGCTTGGTCACCGGGCCGAACATCACCCGCTGGAACATCCAGAGCATGTAGGCAGCACCCCAGATCACCCCCGTGGCCCCGAGGACGGCGTAGACGGGGTTGGACCTGAAGGTGCCGAGCAGTATCAAGAACTCGCCCACAAAACCGTTGGTCCCTGGAAGGGCTATGGAGGACAACGCCACTATCATGAAGAAGACGGCGAAGACGGGCATCACCCTGGCAAGGCCCCCAAAATCGGCGATGAGCCTCGTGTGCCTCCTCTCGTAGACCATCCCCACCAGCAGGAAGAGCGCCCCGGTGGATACCCCGTGGTTCAACATCTGGTAGATACTGCCCTGGACCCCCTGCACGGTGAAGGCGAACATCCCGAGCATGACGAAGCCGAGATGGCTCACGCTGGAGAAGGCCACGAGCTTCTTCAGGTCGTCCTGCATCATGGAGACCAGGGCCCCATATATGATCCCTATCAGGGCCAGCACCGAGACCCACGGGATCGCCTTATGGGCGGCATAGGGGAACAGCGGTATGGCGAAGCGAATGAAGCCATAGGTCCCCATCTTCAGCAGCACCCCGGCCAGGATCACGGAGCCTGCGGTCGGGGCCTCCACATGGGCATCGGGCAACCATGTGTGGAAGGGGAACATCGGCACCTTTATGGCGAAGGCCACCGCAAAGGCAGCGAAAAGCAGCAGTTGTGCCTTCAGGGACATGGGGGTGTTGTAGAGGGCGAAGAGGTCGAAGCTGTAATGCCCCGTGGCCTTGGCGTGGAGGAAGTAGACCGCCAGGATGGCCACCAGCATCAGCACGCTTCCTGCCATGGTGTAGAGGAAGAACTTGACCGCCGCATAGACCCGCCGCGGTCCTCCCCAGACGCCGATGATCAGGTACATGGGGATGAGGGTGAACTCCCAGAAGATGTAAAAGAGCACAAGGTCCAGGGCGCAAAAGGTCCCTATCATCCCCGTCTCCAGCAGCAGGAAGGCGATCATGTACTCCTTGATCCCCTTCTCGATGGCCGACCACGAGCTGAGGATGGACAGCACCATGAGATAGGTGGTCAGGAGGATCAACAGCAGGCTGATGCCGTCGATCCCCATGTAGTAGCTGACCCCCCACTGCTTGATCCACGGGACCCTCTCCACGAACTGCATACCAGCGACCCCATCGTCGAAGTAGATGAAGAGGGCCAGGGATAGGACGAAGTCGAGCAGCGTCACCCCTAAGGCGAACCCCTTTATCCAGTCCTCGCGTTCCCGTGGGGCGAACAGCAACAACAGGGCCCCCACCAGGGGCAAGAAGGTCACCACCGAAAGCAAGGGGATCTTCAGGAAGGTCTCCATGGGCCTCTACCTCACAGAAGGAAAAGCATAACTATTACCGCCCCGAGGATTATGCCCAGGGCGTAGTCCTGTACGAAGCCTGTCTGCAACAACCTGAGGCCGCCTCCCAAGACCCTCATAACCGCGGCGACCAAGTTGACGGTCCTGTCGACCACGGCCTCGTCAAACTGCCTCCACAGGATGGTGCCCAACCGCTTGCAGCTATCCACAAAGAGGAACTGGTAGATCTCATCCACGTAGTACTTGTTGAAGAGGACCCTGTAGGCCCTGGGATACCCCTGGGCCAGGGCCTTCGGTAGATCCGGCCTCTTCAGGTAGAGGGCATAGGCCAGATAGATCCCGGCGAAGGCCATCACCACCGAGAGCACCATCATGAAGAGCTCGAGGGCCGCCGAACCGTGGCCACCCTCCCCAGCCGCCTCCCCCGCCCAGGCCAGGGGCAGGAGGCGGAGGGCCGCCTCATGGCCTCCCCCCTCATGGACCCCGAAGACGGGGGCGAGGAAGTGATGGAAGTGGTTCGCCCCCCCGAGGATGGCAGGGACCCCGACGTAGCCGCCGATCACCGACAGCACGGCCAAGACCACCATGGGCACGGTCATCACCGGAGGGGACTCATGGGCGTGATGCCAGACCTCCTTGTCCCCTCGGTAATCCCCACAGAAGGCCATGAAGCAGAGGCGGAACATGTAGAAGGCCGTCATCCCGGCAGTGATGAACCCTATCAGCCAGAGGAGGAAGTGGCCCTGGGGGCTGGAGAAGGCGTTCCACAGGATCTCATCCTTGGAGAAGAAGCCGGAAAAGCCCGGCACCCCCGCTATGGCCAAGGTGGCCAGCAGGAAGGTCCAGAAGGTGACGGGCATCTTCTTCCTCAGGGCCCCCATTTTGCGGATGTCGAGCTCTCCAGCCAAGGCGTGCATGACGCTTCCGGCACCGAGGAAGAGCAGCCCCTTGAAGAAGGCATGGGTCATGAGGTGGAAGATCCCGGCGCTGAAGGCCCCAACGCCCACGGCCAAGAACATGTAGCCCAACTGGCTGATGGTGGAATAGGCCAGGATCCTCTTGAAGTCCACCTGGACCAGGGCCATGGAGGCCGCATACATGGCCGTGAGGGCCCCCACCGTGGCCACCACGGCCATACTGAGGGGGGCCATCTCATAGAGCACGTGGCACCTGGCCACCATGTACACGCCAGCGGTCACCATGGTGGCGGCGTGGATCAGGGAACTGACAGGCGTCGGACCCTCCATGGCGTCTGGCAACCAGACGTACAGGGGCAACTGAGCCGATTTACCGGTGGCCCCGGTGAAGAGCAACAGGGTGATCAGCGTGACCGTCACGGGGTCGAGCAGATGGGCCTTGCTGAAGACCCCATCGAAGGTGAGGGTACCGAGCTTGGAGAAGATGAGGAACATCCCCAAGAGGAAGCCGAAGTCCCCGATCCGGTTCACCACGAAGGCCTTCTTCCCTGCGTTGGCAGGGGCGTCCCTCTCAAACCAGAAACCGATGAGCAGATAGCTGCACAGCCCCACCCCTTCCCATCCGACGAACATCAGGAGGAAGTTGTTGGCCAGCACGAGGTTCAGCATCATGAAGACGAAGAGATTGAGATAGGAGAAGTAGCGGGTGAAACCGGGATCCTCGTGCATGTAGCCCACGGAGTAGACATGGATGAAGAAGCTCACCCCTGTGACCACCAGGGCCATAACGATCGACAGGGGGTCCACCTTGTAGCCGATCACCGTCTTGAGCCCCCCCGAGACTATCCAGTCGAAGAGGACCTTGTCGGGGATGGCGACCCTTGACTCCGGGGGAAGCCTCAGCAGACCGATGAAGACCAGGATCGAGAAGAGGAAGGAGAGGCCCAGGGCGGAGCAGGCCACCCAGCTGACGAAGGTCTTGTTCAGCCTCCACCAGCGACCTATCAACCCGTTGATGAGAAAGCCGAGGGCGGGAAAGAGGGGTATAAGCCATACGTAATCGGTCATCGCCCTACTCCTCTACCACTTCATCAGGTTGATCTCGTCCACCTTCACGCCCTTGTAGATCCTGTGCAGCAGGACGAAGATCGCCAGGCCGACCGCCGCCTCCGCCGCTGCCACCGTCATGGCCAAAAAGACGAAGATCACCCCGTCCATGGAGTGGAGGTATCGGGAGGCGGCGATGAGCGTGATCCCCACGGCCGAGAGCATCATCTCTATGCACATGAAGATCACTATGGCGTCACGCCTCAAGAGGACGCCGATGACTCCGATGGTGAAGATCACCGCACTCAGGGCCAGGTAAAGGGCAGGTGGAATCATCTCCCTACCTCTCCTTCTTGGCCAGGATCACGGCCCCTATGATGCCGATGAGCAGCACCACCGAGGCCAGCTCGAAGGCCAGCAAGTACTTGCTCATAAGCAGCCCCCCCACCGTCCTGACCGGTCCCACGGCCTGCAGCCGCTCAGGGGTGAAGGGACCAACCTTGCCCGGCAGGGCCTTGACCATCAGGCCGTAGAGCAACTCGACGAAGAGGAGGATCGCTAGGATGACCCCGAAGACCTTACCCGCCGAAAGGCGTACCATGGGGACCCTTCTGGCCTCCTCCACGCTGATGAGCATGATGGTGAAGACCACCAGCATCATGATGGCCCCGGCGTAGACCATCACCTGGGCGATGGCGATGAACTGGCTGCCGAGCAATAGGTAGATCACCGCTATGGCGAAGAAGTTCACGATCAGGAAGACGGCCGAGTGGATGGGGTTGCGCCTGGTGACCACCATCAGGGCACAAAAGATCGCCAAAAAGGCCATGGCGAAGAAGACGATCCACTGAAAGAGCGACCCTTCCATGCTAAGCCTCCCTGGTCTGGCCGAACTCGAGCAACTTCTCCTTGTCCCAGAGCAGGTCCTCTCTGCGGTAGTCCACCACGTCGTAGCGTCTGGAGAGCTTTATGGCGTCCACAGGACAGGCCTCCTGACACAGGCCGCAGTAGATGCACCTTATGGCGTCGATCTCATAGGCCTCGGGGTAGCGCCTCCCGTCATCGGCCTCCACCGCCCGGAGTCTTATAGCCTTGGGGGGACATACCACCACGCAGAGCCCGCAGGCCAGGCACTTCGTCTCCCCCCTCTCATCGGGATCGAAGTAGTGGATCCCCCGCCACCGCTCCGGGGCCGGCCGGCGTTCCTCGGGGTACTGGACGGTGACGGGCCTGGAGAAGAACCGAGAAAGGGTGAGGGCCAATCCCTTAAGCAGCGGTATTATCATCTCTCCCCCCTCACATCACCATGAAGAGCCCCGTGAAGAAGACGTTGGCCAGGGCCAACGGCAAAAGCACCTTCCAGCCCAGCTTCATGATCTGGTCGTACCTCAGCCTGGGGAAGGTCCCCCGCTCCCAGATGCAGAAGTAGGCCAGGACCCCCACCTTAACCAGGAACCAGATCCAGGAAAGCGACGGCGGAAGCCAAGGACCGTCCCAACCTCCCAAAAAGAGGGTGGTGGCCAAGGCACAAACGGCCAAAAGATGCGTGTACTCGGCCATGAAGAACATGGAGAACTTCATGCTCGAGTACTCGATGTTGTAGCCGCAGGCCAGCTCTGCCTCGGCCTCCGGCATGTCGAAGGGGGTCCGGTTGATCTCGGCGAGCATGCAGACGATGTAGAAGATGAAGGCGAAGGGTTGATAGATGATGAACCAGTTCCCCCCGAGCTGCTGACGGACGATCTCGGAGAGGTTGAGAGTCCCGGCGAGCATGAGGACACCGAGGACCGAGAGCCCCAGGGCGATCTCATAGCTCACCATCTGGGCCGCCGCCCTCAAGGCCCCCATGAGACCGTACTTGTTATAGGAGGACCATCCGCCCAAGACCACCCCATACTCCCCCAGGGAGGCCATGCCGAAGAGGAAGAGCAGCCCGATGTCCACATCCGCTATGCAGAGGCGGACCTCCCTGCCGAAGAC
>QMLK01000023.1 GCA_003646705.1 Deltaproteobacteria bacterium
ACAGCTTGAGCCCCTGCTGGAAAGGGCCAAGCCCTACGGGAGGTTTTCGCCCTTGCCCAAGCACCCGGCCCTTTACAGGGATATCGCCCTCTTGGTGGATGAGGAGGTGCCGGCGGCTGAGGTCTACGGGCTTGTCGCTCGGTGTGGGCTCCCTTACATAGAGCGGGTGGAGATCTTCGATTGTTACACGGGACCGCCCATCCCGAAGGGTAAGAAGAACCTCGCGCTGCGCCTCTTCTTGCGGGCCCCGGAGCGGACCCTTACCGATGAGGAGGCCGATGAGGTCCAAAGGGAGTTGATCAACCGCCTCCAAGAGGCGGGCATGACCCTGAGGTGAGGAGATGACCAAGGCGGACTTGGTGGAGAGGGTCTACGAGCGGGTTGGCTTCTCCAAGAGGGAAGCCGCCCAGGCGGTGGATGCCGTCTTTGAGTTGATGAAGGAGGCCCTGGAGCACGGCGAGAAGGTGAAGGTGGCGGGGTTCGGCAGCTTCGTCGTCCGGGAGAAGAGGCCCCGCAAGGGGCGCAACCCTCAGACAGGGGAGGAGATCGAGATCAGCTCGCGAAGGGTCCTGATCTTCAAGCCCAGCCCCATCCTCAGGAGGGTCCTGAACCAGAGCGGTGGATGAAGAGGGACCACGGGGAGAAGCTCTACTACCGAATCGGCGAGGTGAGCCGGATAGTGGGAGTGAAGCCCCATGTGATCAGGTATTGGGAGCAAGAGTTCAAACTGAAGCCCAGGAGGGGGGCGGGCTCGCAGAGGCGATACACCAAGGAGGACATGGAGCGGCTGCTGACGATCAAGCGATTGCTTTACGAAGAGGGCTTTACCATAGCTGGGGCCAAGCGGAGGCTCAGGGAGATGGCCAGGGAAGGGGGGTACAGGAAGCTGATGCAGGAGCTCATCGATGAGCTGAAGGAGATAAGGGATATCCTTGACTAAAGCCCTCCCTTTTGCCATATTTATCGATGTCGGGGCGTGGCGCAGCCTGGTAGCGCACTGGTATGGGGTGCCAGTGGTCGGAGGTTCAAATCCTCTCGCCCCGACCAGCTTTTTTGTTTTTTGATCCGCCTCAGTTTCCTTGCAGATGAAGATCTTGCTCACCAACGACGATGGCGTCTTCGCCGAGGGGTTAAGGGTCCTTAAGGAAGTCCTTGAAGGCCTAGGGGAGGTGTACGTGGTCGCCCCCGACAGGGAGCGGACGGCCATCTCCCATGCCCTGACCCTTGACAGGCCCTTGAGGCTCCAGAGGATCGCCGAGCGCACATACGCCGTGGACGGCACCCCTGTGGATTGCGTCCACTTGGCGCTCTCCTGTGTCATGCCCGAGAGGCCCTCCTTGGTGGTCTCCGGGATAAACAATGGGCCCAACATGGGGGAGGAGGTGGTCTATTCCGGGACGGTCTCGGCTGCCTTCGAGGCCACCTTCCTGGGCCTGCCCTCCATGGCGGTCTCCTTGGTGGCCCGGCAGGGGCACCGCTATGAGACCGCCGCTCAAGTAGCCCTCAGGGTGGCCAGGGAGATCCTCTCTCAGGGTTTGCCGTCGAGGGTGTTCCTCAACGTCAACGTCCCCAACCTCGGGCAGGGGGAGATAAAAGGCTTCAAGGTGACCAGGCTTGGCCGAAGGGTCTTCGGCGATTGCGTCGTGGAGAGGGTTGACCCCAGGGGTAATAGGTATTATTGGATAGGGGGAGCTGACGCGGGCTACGAAGCGATAGAGGGGACGGACTTTTCCGCCGTAGCCTCAGGATATGTATCTGTGACGCCCCTGAAGGCCGACTTGACGGCCTATGAGGAGCTCGAGACCTTCAGGGGGTGGGGGTTCGAATGAGAGAGGGCAGGTTTTCCGACAAGGTGGTCCTGGTGACAGGGTCCACCCGGGGAATCGGGAGGGCCATCGCTGTGGCCTTCGCGGAGGAGGGGGCTAAGGTCTTGGTCAACGGCCGTCAGAAGGAGGCTGCCCAGGCCGTGGCCGAGGAGATGAGGGGGAGAGGGACAGAGGCCCTCGGCCTCGGGGCGGACATCTCCGACCCAGAGGCGGTGCGAGGGATGGTGGAGGAGGGCCTCAAGGTCTACGGGAAGATCGACGTCCTGGTGAACAACGCCGGGATAAGCCTTCCCCCTCAGCCGGCCGAGGGGGTCCAGAGGGAGGGCTTCGAGAAGGTGATGGCGGTCAACCTCACAGGGGCCTTCCTCTGCTGTCAGGCGGTCTTTCCCTCCATGAGGGAGAGGGGCGGGGGGAGCATAATCAACGTCTCCTCCCAGGCAGGGCTCTTCGGGGAGCCCGGGTTGCTGCCCTACTGTGTGAGCAAGGCGGCCTTGCTCTCCCTGACCCGCTGTCTGGCCTACGAGTGGTCCCCTTACGGGATAAGGGTCAACGCAGTGGCCCCGGGCTTCGTAGCCGGTGGGATGAACGAGCCGGTTCTGAAATACGAGGCCCTGGTGTCCACCCTCTCGAGCCGCGTCCCCCTGAAGAGGTTCGCCAAGGTGGAGGAGGTGGTGGAGGTCGTCCTCTTCCTCGCCTCGGAGGCGGCATCCTACATCAACGGGGAGGTGCTGGTGGTGGACGGAGGCATGACCGGTTATCGTACCCCTTCCATCCTCCAGCTGACCAGCGGGAGGGGTAGGTAGCCAACAAGAGACAAGAGAAAGGAGGTGTGGAGGATGAGGATCACTCTGAGCGTCATCAAGGCGGATGTAGGGTCCATCGGAGGGCACATCAAGCCCTCGGAGGGGTTGCTTCGAAGGGTGCGCGAGTTCGTCCAGGAGGAGGGCAAGGCGAAGGGCCTGATCGAGGACTTCTACGTCTCCCACACGGGGGATGACATAGCCATCCTCATGTCCCACAAGAGGGGCACAGGGGATGCCGATATCCACAAGCTCGCTTGGGACGCCTTCAAGGCCGGCACCGAGGTGGCCAAGGCCCAAGGGCTTTACGGGGCCGGGCAGGACCTCTTGAAGGACGCCTTCGCCGGAAACGTCAAGGGGATGGGCCCTGCGGTGGCCGAGATGGAGTTCGACGAGAGGCCCAACGAGCCCTTCCTCTTCTTCGCCGCCGACAAGACCGATCCAGGGGCCTACAACCTGCCGCTTTATCTCGCCTTCGCCGACCCCATGCATTGCTCAGGACTCACCCTGAGCCCTTCCATGGCGGACGGGTTCAAGTTCACCATCATGGACGTGGAGTACACCGAAGGGGACAGGATCATCGAGCTGAATGCACCGGAGGAGTTGTACGACATTGCGGCCCTTTTGCGCGACAACGAGCGCTTCGTGGTCGAGAGCATCCACTCCCGCAGGACGGGGGAGATAGCGGTGGCGGTGAGCACCTCGAGGCTCCACAACATAGCCGGCCGCTATACCGGCAAAGACGACCCCGTGATGTTGGTGAGGGTCCAAGGGGACTTCCCGGCCACTGGTGAGGTCCTCTCCCCCTTCAGCATCGGCCACTACGTGGCTGGCTTCATGAGGGGGAGCCACACAGGGCCCTTGATGCCCGTGAAGATCAACTCCCCCGTGTCCTATTTCGATGGGCCGCCCTTGGTGTCCTGTTTGGCCTTCTGTGTACATGAGGGGAAGCTGACCGAGCCGGCCGACGCCTTCGATCACCCCTTCTGGGACTACGTCAGGATGAGGGTCTCCGAGAAGGCCATGGAGATGAGGAGGCAGGGCTTCTCAGGCGCTGCCATGCTCCCGTACAGCGAGCTGGAGTACGGTGGGATCGTCCAGAAGATGAAGAAGCTGGACGAGAGGTTCAGGGTCAGGGGCTCCTGATCCATGGCCAAGATCTACATAAAGACCTTCGGCTGTCAGATGAACGAACGGGACTCCGAGCGGGTCCTCGCCTTGGCCTCAAGCTGCGGTTACACCGAGGCGGCCAGCCTCGATGAGGCCGACCTCATCGTCATCAACACCTGTACGGTCCGCAGGAAGCCCGAGCAGAAGGTCTACAGCCTCTTGGGGCGCCTCGGGGGGCTCAAGGAGAGGAGGCCCCATTTGAGGATCGCGGTGGTGGGTTGCCTCGCCCAACAGGAGGGGGATGGGCTCCTTGAGCGCTTCCCCCAGGTGGATCTGGTCCTGGGTCCCGACAGGATCGGTGAGCTCCCCCGGGCCCTTGAGGCGCTCGAGGGGGGTGAGAGGCTCTGTCTGGTCGGCTTTCATCAGGACCCATGCCAGGGGGTCCTCCTGCCCCTGCGGCCATCTGTGAGGGCCTATGTGAACATCATGCAGGGCTGTGACAACTTCTGCACCTATTGCATCGTGCCCTACGTGAGGGGGCCGGAGAAGAGCAGACCCAGCGGGGAGATCATCGAGGAGGTCCGGCTGCTGGCCGAAAGGGGGGTGAAGGAGGTGACGCTGCTCGGCCAGAACGTGAACTCCTACGGCAAGAAGTCGCCCGGCGAGTTGACTTTCCCCCAGCTGTTGTCTAAGATCGATCAGATCGAAGGGATCGAGAGGATCAGGTTCACCACCTCGCATCCGAAGGATCTCTCCGAAGAGCTCATCAGGGCCTTTGTGGACCTCGAGAAGCTTTGCGAACACCTCCATCTCCCCTTTCAAGCCGGCTCTAACAGGGTCCTGGAGAGGATGGGTAGGGCTTACACGAGGGAGGAGTATTTGAGGAAGGTGGAGCGCTTGCGACAGTTGGTCCCACGGGTGGCCATCACAGCCGATGTCATGGTCGGCTTCTCAGGGGAAGGGGAGGAGGACTTCCGGCAGACCCTGGAGTTGGTGAGGGAGGTGGAGTTCGACGCCCTCTTCTCCTTCAAGTACACCCCTCGAAAGGGCACCGTGGCCTCCAGGTGGCCTGATGACGTCTCCTCGGAGGAGAAGCAGAGGAGGCTCGAGGAGCTGCAGGAGCTCCAGAGGGCCATCACCCTTAGGAAGAACCGATCCCTGGAAGGTCAAGTGATGGAGGTCCTGGTGGAAGGGACCGGAGGTAGACCTGGTCAGCTTCGGGGCAGGACCCGCTGTAATCGAGTGGTCAACTTCCCAGGTGGGGAGGAGCTTGTAGGCAGACTCCTGTGGGTGCGTATAACGGAAGGGCTCCAGAACTCCCTGCGGGGGGAGCTCTGTCCCCTCGAGGTCCAGGAGGCGGTTAACGCGTGAAAGAGGGAAAAGAGGCAGAGGCGAAGAGGTTCAGGGAGATGAAGGTGGGGGGACTCACTGTGGACCCCTACACCAATACCCCCATCGTGCTGCTGAAGGACTTAGAGGAGAAGGACGTGGTTCCCATCTGGATAGGTTTCTTCGAGGCCAGCGCCATCGCCACTCAATTGGAGGAGGTCAAACTGGTCCGTCCCATGACCCATGACTTGCTGCGCAACATCCTCGATATCCTCGGGGCCCAGGTCCTGAGGGTGGAGGTGACCGATCTGCGGGAGAACACCTTTTACGCCCTGATCCACATAGAGCTGAACGGCGCCCACTACGCTATAGACTCCCGTCCGAGCGACGCCATCGCCCTGGCCCTGAGGACCGGCTCCCCCATCTTCGTCAACGAGGAGGTGATCGAGAAATCGCGTAAGGTGGAGCTGAGATCGGAGGAGGAGAGGGACCTGGACGAACTCCTCGAGAAACTGGACAGCGAGGAGGGTTACAAGATGTAAGGCCCCCTAAGGGGCTGCGAGGTGTTGCCCCCTTTTCACATCGGAAAGGGGGCAATTTTTTGGTCCTTGCGATGATAGACCTTCACACCCACTCCCTCTTGAGCGATGGGGACCTCCTGCCAGAGGAGCTATTGCGGAGGTACGAGGCCAAGGGTTATCGCTTCTTGGCCATAACCGACCATGCAGGGCCATCGAACCTGGAGGAGGTGGTGTCGCAGCTGGTGAGGTTCGCCCGAGAGGTCCAGCCCTACACCCCCTTGAAGGTGATCCCGGGGGTGGAGCTCACCCACTGTCCCCCCGCCCTCATACCTTCCCTCATCGGGCGCTCCAGGGACCTCGGGGCCAAGATAGTGGTGGTGCACGGCGAGACCTTGGTGGAACCCGTCCCCCCGGGCACCAATCTGGCAGCCATAGAGCACGGTGCTGACATCCTCGCCCACCCAGGGCTGCTCAGCAGGCGGGAGGTGGAGCTCGCTCGAAGGCGTGGGGTCTGTCTCGAACTGAGCTCCAGGCAGGGACATTGTCTCGCCAACGGCCATGTGGCGAGGTTGGCGAAGGAGGTGGGCGCCAGGATGGTCATCGCGAGCGATGCCCACTCCCCTCAGGACATCTTGGAGCCCGATGACCTGAGGAGGGTCGGCCTTGGGGCCGGCCTCACGGAGGAGGAGTTGGAGGAGGTCTTCGGGCAGATGGAGGAGCTGGCGCGACGATGCCTCGGCCTCTGATCCCGGATCACATCTTGGAGATCCCCCCTTACCCCAGGGGCAAGCCTTGGAGGGGGCTGGAGGAGGTGCGTCTGTCGGCCAACGAGAACCCCCTTGGGCCTCCCCCCAAGGCCTTGGAGGAGATAAGGTCGTCCTTGGCGGCCCTGCACCGCTACCCCGACGGCTTGGCTGAGGTCCTAAAGGAGGAGCTGGCCCAGTACCTCGGCCTGGACCCCGCCAACTTGGCCCTCGGGAACGGCTCCAACGAGGTCATCGAGATGGCCGTAAAGGTCTTCCTGCGGGATGGGGAGGAGGTCGTCCTGCCCGCTCCCTCCTTCGCCTATTACGGGATAGCGGTCAAGGCGAGGGGGGGAAAGTGCATCGAGGTCCCCTTGCGGGATTTCCGGATAGACCTCGAGGCGATGGCCAGGGCCGTAACGCCGCGGACGCGCCTCATCTTCTTGGGCAATCCCAACAACCCCACAGGCACCATCTTCGGCCTTGAGGAGTTAAAGGCCTTCCTCGAGGAGGTCCCCGAGGAGGTGGTGGTAGTGGTGGATGAGGCCTACGGGGAGTTCGTGACCGCTGAGCACTACCCCTCCTTCAGGAACTACCTCGAGATGGACCGTTGGATCCTCTCCCTCAGGACCTTCTCCAAGTTCTTCGGCCTGGCGGGTTTGAGGGTCGGTTATGGGATCGGCCGAGGGGAACTCGTGGAGTTGCTTGAGAGGGTTCACCAGCCCTTCAACGTCAACCTCTTGGGGATCGCCGGGGCCATAGGGGCCCTCAAGGACAGGGAGTTCCAGGAGAGGACTCGGAGGGTCGTGGCCGAGGGCAAGGACTTCCTCACGGCGGCCTTCGAGGAGCTGGACATCCCCTTTGTGGCCTCAGAGGCCAACTTCTTCCTCTTCTACGCCGGGGAGAGGAAGGGGGAACTCCTGGAGTACCTCGAGAGGGAAGGGGTGGTGGTGAGGGATATGGAGGGCTACGGCCTGGGAGGCTATCTCCGCGTCAGCGTGGGATTGCCCGAGGAAAATCGGCGCTTCGTGGAGGTCCTCAAGGCGTGGAAGGCAAGGGAGGGCTGATCGTCACCATCGACGGCCCTGCAGGGGCGGGAAAGAGCACGGCCGCCCGGATGTTGGCCAAAAGGCTCGGCTACCGATACCTCGACACAGGGGCTACCTACAGGGTGGTGGCCCTGAAGGCCATAGAGGGAAAGGTGGATCCCGAGGACGACGAGGCCTTGAGGGGGCTCTGTAGGGAGCTGCGGATAGAGTTCTCGGGAGAGAGGGTCCTCTGCAACGGCGAGGACGTGACCGACAGGATCAGGGAGCAGGAGGTGGGGATGGCCGCCTCCCTCATATCGCAAAGGAGGGCGGTGAGGGAGGCGATGGTGGAGCTCCAACGGAGGTTGGCCGCTGGCGGAGGGGTGGTGGCCGAGGGGAGGGACACCGGCACCGTAGTCTTCCCCCAGGCGGAGGTGAAGTTCTACCTCGATGCCTCCCTTTCGGAACGGGCTCGTAGGCGGTTCAGGGAGCTCAGGAAGAAGGGGAAGGAGGTGGACTTCACGGAGGTCCTGGAGGAGCTCAGCAGGAGGGACCGTCAGGACAGCGAGAGGGAGATCGCCCCCCTGAAGAGGGCCCCTGGAGCCCTCTACATAGACTCCACCCACCTCAGCCCGGAGGAGGTGGTGGAGCGGATGCTCCAGGAGGTGGAGAGGAGGAGGGCTTGAGTGGAGATCCTCATGGCCAAGGAGGCCGGTTTCTGCTTCGGGGTCAAAAGGGCGGTGAACATCGCGGAGCGGACCCTCAGGGAGAGGGGAAGGGCCTTCAGCCTCGGCCCCCTCATCCACAACCCCCAGGTGGTGGGGCAGTTGAGGGAGATGGGGTTGGAACCGGTGGAGGGGATAGAGGGCGTCGGCAGGGGACCGGTCATCATCCGCTCTCACGGGGTGAGCCGACAACTGCTTGAGGAGCTGGAATCCAAGGGGGTGGAGGTGGTCGATGCCACCTGCCCCTACGTCAAGAGGGCTCAGAGGTGGGCCGCCTCCCTCAGCCGAAGGGGGTATTTCGTGGTGGTGGTAGGCGAGGAGGAGCACCCGGAGGTCAGGGCCATCATGAGTTATATCGAGGGGGATGGGATGGTGGTGGAGGGACCTGAAGGGGCAGGACGCATCCCCAGGCGGAGGAAGATCGGGGTGGTGGCCCAGACGACCCAGGAACGGGGCCGTTTCGGGGAGGTCATCAAGGCCCTTCTGCCCCTCTGCGAGGAGCTCACCATCTACAACACCCTCTGTGAGGTGACCTCCAAACGGCAGGAAGAGGCCTTGAGGATCGCTCGAGAGGTGGACTGCATGATCGTGGTAGGGGGCAGAAACAGCGCCAACACTCGCCGGCTGGCCGAGTTGTGTAGCCGCGTCCAGCCTCGGACCTATCACGTGGAGACGGAAGAGGAGTTGAGGCCCGAGTGGTTCAGGGGGATGAGGAGGGTCGGCATAACGGCCGGAGCCTCCACCCCCATAGGGACCATAAGGAGGGTCCGGGATGCATTGGTTTCTCGGCCCTTTTGTGGTATAAGGAGGGAGGCGGAAAATCTTTAGGGGGTATAGGTGAAGATGGAGGGGACAGAGGTCAACATCGACGAACTACGGGAGATGTACGAAAAGGCCTTCAAGGAGGTGGCCGAAGGCGAGATCGTCAAGGGCAAGGTCATCGAGGTGGGCAGGGAGTTCGTCACGGTGGATGTGGGTTGCAAGTCCGAGGGGCAGGTGCCCCTTTCGGAGTTCTTCGGCCCCGACGGAGAGGTGACGGTCAAGGCCGGCGATGAGGTCGAGGTGCTGCTTGAGCGTCGGCGTGACGATGAGGGGGAGGTCATCCTCTCCAAGGTCAAAGCCGATAGGATCCGCGTCTGGGAGCGGATCATGGAGGCCTGTCAGCGGGGG
>QMLK01000024.1 GCA_003646705.1 Deltaproteobacteria bacterium
AGCTGGAGTCGGGTCTGATAGAGGACCTGGACTTCAAGGCGAGATATGACCGGATAAAGCAGGACCTCCAGCAGGTCAGGCTTGCCCAGGAGAGCCTGGCGATGAGATCCGACCTTGAGAGGGTCTCCTACGAGGCCCTTAAGGCCTCCCTGGACGAGCTCATGAACTTCGGCAAGAACTGGGAGTTCCTGGACCATGAAGGCAAAAGAATGAGGCTTCATTCCGTTGTGAAGGAGGTCAGGGTCTTCCCGGAGGGTCGGGTCGAGGTCGATGTCTTCCTGGATGTTAATGAAGTGTTCCGCAGGGACATGGGTTCATGGCCGCTACGAGCATGAAGCGCGCCGGGTAACTTATGCTGGTGGCAGCCCGGGAGATGGTCACCACACCGTCCTCCATGGGTTGGCGCAGGACCTCCAGGACGTTCCTCCGGAACTCCGGGAACTCGTCCAAGAACAACACCCCGTTGTGGGCCAGACTCACCTCCCCCGGTCTGGGGACGTGACCTCCTCCGATGAGCCCTGCATCCGATATGGTGTGATGGGGGGCCCGGAAGGGGCGGGTGGTGACCAAGGCCTGGCCCTCCCGGAGGAGTCCGGCTACGCTATGGACCTTGGTGGTCTCAAGGCTCTCCTGGAGGGTGAGGGGAGGGAGGATGGTGGGCAGCCTCCGGGCGAGCATGGTCTTGCCGGCCCCTGGCGGGCCGATCATCAAGACGTTGTGCCCCCCTGCAGCGGCCACCTCGAGGGCCCTCTTGGCGTGTTCCTGCCCCCTCACATCGCTCATGTCCTCGAGGTAATCCCCTCCCTCTTCAAAGAGCTCTTGCAGGTCTACCCGAAGGGGCTCGAAGCCCCCCTCCCCGCGCAGAAAGGCCACCGCCTGGGAGAGGTGAGCGACGGGGATCACCTCTATCCCCTCCACCACAGCGGCCTCTTGGCCGTTGGCCTCAGGCAGGACGAGGCCTTTGAGCCCCTCTTCCTTCACCGCTATGGCCAGGGGGAGGGCCCCCTTGATGGGCTTCAGCCTGCCGTCCAGGGAGAGCTCCCCCACGAAGGCATATCCATCCCTGGAGGCCTTGGGCAGGAGGCCACTGGCCCGAAGCAGCCCCAGGGCGATGGGCAAGTCGAGGCCAGAGCCCTCCTTTTTGAGGTCGGCCGGGGCCAAGTTCACCGTGATCTTGCGCGGGGGGACCCCATAGCCCGCGTTCTTCACGGCGGCCCTGACCCTCTCTCGGCTCTCCCTCACCGCCCCTTCGGGGAGGCCCACGATGGTGAAGGAGGGGAGCCCCCCGGCGATGTCCACCTCTACCTCCACTATCCGGGCCTCGATCCCCAAAAGGGCTCCGCTCAACACCTTGGCGAGCATCAAAACAATAATATCAAGTCGAGGAGATGGGTACAAATCTTCAGGGAAAGGGCTCCCCTCAAATACGAAAGGGAAGGTTTTTGTCTTTCTGAAAAAAGGCCTAAAATAAACCAATATTTAAGGAATATGTGAAAGAAAGCGCTTGACACTCCCCCATCTCCTTTGTTAGTAGTCTTGTGCAGTTTTACAAAAGAGCCTTAAGGAGGGAGGGAGATGGGAATTGTCTGGTTAGTACCGATAGCGGGCTTTGTGGCGCTGGTCTTTGCCCTTTCGCTCGCCAGGAACGTCCTCAGGCGTGATCCAGGCACCCCGAAGATGCAGGAGATAGCAGCGACGATCCTCGAGGGGGCCATGGCCTTCCTCAGGAGGCAATACGGGACCATCGGGATGCTCGCCATAGTCACCGCGGTGATAGTCGGCGCTCTCGTAGGCCTCTTGAGGGGCCATGAGGGGATAGAGGGTATGACGCCCTTCGGAATCGCCTGGCACACCGCTGTGGCCTTCTTGGTGGGGGCCTTCTGTTCGGCGGTCTCCGGTTACATAGGCATGTACATCTCGGTGAAGTCCAACGTCCGCTGTGCCGCTGCTGCCCAGAGGAGCCTCAACGAGGCGGTCAAGGTCGCCCTCTACGGGGGGGCGGTTTCGGGCTTCCTCATCGTCGCCTTGAGCCTCCTGGGGGTGACCTTCATGTTCTACCTCTTCGGCGGAGCCAAGCGTCCAGACATAGCCCCCCACCTGATCGTCGGTTTCGGCTTCGGGGCGAGCTTCGTGGCGTTGTTCGCCCAGCTCGGCGGAGGTATCTACACCAAGGCCGCCGACATGGGGGCTGACCTGGTGGGGAAGGTAGAAGCAGGGATCCCCGAGGACGACCCTCGCAACCCAGCGGTCATCGCCGACTTGGTGGGGGACAACGTCGGGGACTGCGCAGGCCGTGGCGCTGACCTCTTCGAGTCCACCGCTGCGGAGAACATCGGGGCCATGATCCTGGGGATCATCGTCTATCACATGACCAAGAACCCGGCGTGGATCCTCTTCCCCTTGGTGGTGCGGGCCTTTGGCCTCATAGCGAGCATGATCGGGGTATTGGTGGTCCGGGCTAAAGAGGGGGAGAACCCCATGGCGGCCTTGAACCGTGGCTATTACACGGCCATCGCCCTCTCCATCATAGGGATGTTCATCGCGGTAAGGGCGATGCTGAACAACTGGCTCCTCTTCTGGTCGGGGGTCGCGGGGATCCTGACCAGCGTGGTGGTGGTCTACATCACCCAGTACTATACAGAGCCGGAGTACAGGCCTGTACAGCGGATCGCCCAGGCCTCCAAGACCGGCCCCGCTACCAACATCGTCGAGGGCATGTCCGTGGGGTTTGAGACCACGGCCCCTACGGCCATCGTCATCGGGATAGCCCTGCTGGTGGCCTATGCCCTGGGGACGGCCACGGGGCTACCCGGCGGTGGGGTCTTCGGCACGGCGGCGGCCACCATGGGGATGCTGATGACCTGCCCTTACATCCTCGCCATGGACACCTTCGGCCCCATCACGGACAACGCCAACGGCATCATCGAGATGGCGGGGATCGGTGGCAAGATCCGCGAGATCACCGACAGGCTCGACGCCGTGGGCAACACCACCAAGGCCCTGACCAAGGGCTACGCCATGGTCTCGGCTGGCCTGGCGGCCTTCCTGCTCTTTCAGGCCTATTTGGATAGGGTCGCCTTCCTCAGGGGGCTCGAGCACTACAACGTGGTCAACATCGCCCGCGTGGAGGTCTTCGTGGGGGCCTTCATGGCCGTGATGTTGGTGTTCCTCTTCAGCTCTTGGGCCATCCGAGCGGTGGGCCAGGCCTCCTCCAAGATCATCGAGGAGGTCAGGCGTCAGTTCCGCGAGCACCCGGGCATCATGGAGGGGACCGAGAGGCCCGACTACGCCCGGGCCGTGGACATCACCACGAGGGCTGGGCTCCGCGGGATGATCGCCCCTGGCGCCCTGGCGGTGATACTACCCGTGGCCGTGGGCGTGATCTTCAACTTCATCCCTGGGTATGACGCCGCCATGGCGGTGGCCGCAGTGCTCATGGTGGGCACCATCGGTGGGATACTGCTCGCAAGCTTCATGAACAACGGCGGTGGCGCATGGGACAACGCCAAGAAGATGTTCGAGACGGGAATGGTGAAGGACGAGGCCGGCAACGTCATCGGCAAAGGAACCCCTGCCCACGCCGCCGCAGTGGTGGGCGATACGGTGGGAGACCCCTTGAAGGACACGGCGGGGCCATCGCTTCACGTGCTGGTCAAGCTCCTGAGCACCATCACCTTGGTCCTCTGCCCGCTCTTCATATGATGGGTCCTGGATCGAGAAAAGGGGGGCTTCTGCCCCCCTTTTCTTTTGCTGTTGAAGGTGTAATGCCTACTGTGCTAAATTGTTCGAAAAGTTTATCCCCGTCGAGGTGATCCTCCTGGCCATAGAGACATCTTGTGACGATACGGCTGCCGCCGTCTTGGAGGGGGGAAGACGTGTGCTCTCTTCCCTGGTCTCCTCCCAAGACGAGGTCCACAGGAAATACGGGGGGGTGGTGCCGGAGCTGGCCTCCCGGCGCCACATGGAGAACATAGTCCCTGTGGTGAAGGGGACCTTGAAGGAGGCAGGGGTGGACTTCGACGAGTTAGGGGGGATAGCGGTCACCAGGGGACCAGGACTCATAGGGTCTCTGTTTGTAGGCCTCTCGACGGCCAAGGCCATCGCCTTCGCCAGGGGGATCCCCTTTGTGGGCGTCAACCATCTCATGGGACACCTCTTGGCCATCTTCCTCGAGAGGGAGGTCCCCTTCCCCTTCATCGGCATGGTGGTCTCAGGGGGGCACACCTCCCTCTTCCTGGTGGAGGACTTCCTCCGCTTTCGGTCCCTCGGGGCCACACGGGATGACGCGGCAGGGGAAGCCTTCGATAAGGTGGCCAAGGCCCTGGGGTTGGGCTACCCCGGGGGGAGGATCATCGAGGAACTGGCCGCAAGGGGGGACCCCCACGCCATAGCCTTCCCCCGCCCCTACCTCGAGGGGTCCTTCGACTTCAGCTTCAGCGGTCTGAAGACGGCGGTGATAAACTACATCCGATCCCACAGGATCGGGGAGGACGAGGTCCCCCATGTGGCGGCTTCCTTCCAAGAGGCGGTGGTAGACGTGCTGGTGAAGAAGGCCCTATGGGCCTCGGCGAGGTTTGGGGTTGGGAGGGTGGTGGTATCGGGAGGGGTCGCTTCCAACGGCCGCCTGAGGGAGAGGTTCCTGGAGGAGGGGAGGAAGGAGGGGATAGAGGTCCTCTTCCCCTCCCCCAGGTTCTGTACGGACAACGCCGCTATGATAGGGGTGGCGGGCTATCACCTCCTCAAGGCGGGGAGGCGTGATCCCTTGGACCTGAACGCCACCTCCCGCTGGCCCCTCGGAAGGGAGGATGGACCTTAGGCCGAGGGAGCTCCTGAGGGAGGCCCGAAGGAGGGGCCTGCTGCCGAAGAAGGCCTTGGGCCAGCATTTCCTGGTGGAGGAGGGAATCGCCGAGAGGATCGTGGAGTTGAGCCAGGTCGACCAGAGGGACGTAATCCTCGAGATCGGTCCAGGGATCGGCGCCCTCACCTTTGTCCTGCTGGAGAGGAGCAGGAAGGTGGTGGCGGTGGAGATAGACCCGAGGTTCATCCCCTTCCTGAGGGAGATGGCAGGGGATGACGATCGTCTGGAGCTGCTCGAGGGCGATATAATGGAGGTAGACCTGGGGGGAATAGCCCTCCGCGAGGGGAGGCTCAAGGTGGTCTCCAACCTCCCTTACAACCTGTCGGTCCCGATCCTCTTCCGACTCCTGGAGGAAAGGGAGCACTTCAAGGGGATGACCCTCATGGTCCAACGAGAGGTGGCCGAGAGGATCACCTCCCCTCCGGGCCGCAAGAGCTACGGAGCGCTTTCGGTCCTCTGTCAGTTATGGGCCGATCCCAAGGTGGTGATGTACGTCCCCCCCGGGGCCTTTTGGCCGCCCCCGGAGGTGGAGGGGGCCGTGGTTCGCTTTGAGCTCTTCGAGGGGAGCCGCGTCCCCGTGAAGGACCTCTCCTTCTTCCGGCGGGTGGTACAAGCCTGTTTCCTCCACAGGAGGAAGACCCTCTTGAACTCCCTCAGCTCGGCGGGCTTCGGACCGAAGGAGAGGCTGAAGGAAGCCCTCGAAGGCTGTGGCATAGACCCCCGGCGGCGAGGGGAGACCCTATCCTTGGAGGAGTTGGGCAAACTGGAGGAGGCCCTCTCCTGCACCGTCCAAGAGGAGGTAAGCCATGGGCTTTCCCTATGAGCGTCCCCGTAGGCTGAGGGCCACAGAGCCCTTGAGGAGGTTGGTGAGGGAAACCAAGGTGGGGGTAGAGGACCTCATCTACCCCCTCTTCGTGAGGCACGGGAAGGGGGTCAAGGAACCCATCCCCTCCATGCCGGGTTGTCATCGATTCTCCCTTGATGCGCTCCTTCAGGAGGCCAAGGAGGTATGGGAACTCGGGGTGCCGGCAGTCATCCTCTTCGGCATCCCGGAGAGGAAGGACGAGAGGGCATCGGAGGCCTACGCCCGCGATGGGATCATCCAGCAGGCCGTCAGGGAGCTCAAGGGAGCCCTACCTCAGTTGACGATCATCACCGACGTCTGCCTCTGCGAGTACATGAGCCACGGCCATTGCGGCCTGGTTCAGGACGGGATAATCCTCAACGACCCCACCCTGGAGCTCCTCTCGCTCACGGCCCTATCCCACGCCGAAGCCGGGGCCGACATGGTGGCCCCTTCCGACATGATGGACGGGAGGGTCCGTGCCATAAGGGAGGCCCTGGACCGCGAGGGGTACAGCCACGTCCCCATCCTGGCCTACAGCGCCAAGTATGCCTCCGCCTTCTACGGTCCCTTCAGGGAGGCGGCCGACTCCGCTCCTCAGTTCGGCGACAGGTCCACCTACCAGATGGACCCTGCCAACGGCGACGAGGCCCTGCGGGAGGTGGCCCTGGACATAGAGGAGGGGGCCGATATCGTGATGGTGAAGCCCGCCTTGAGCTACCTGGACGTCATAAGACGGGTGAAGGAGACCTTCTGCGTCCCCGTGGCGGCCTATAACGTCAGCGGGGAGTACGCCATGATAAAGGCGGCGGCCCAGTCCGGGTGGATCGACGGTGAGCGGGCCATGATGGAGGTCCTCCTCTCCATAAAGAGGGCGGGAGCTGACATGATCTTGACTTACTTCGCCAAGGAGGCTGCCCGCCTTCTGGCGAAGAAGGCATGGTAATTGCTTAAAGACTTGCCCATGGCCCTCAAGGCAGAATTGAGGATGATCGCTTGGGAGCTCACCAGGAGCTGCAACCTGGACTGTCAACACTGTCGAGCGGCCTCCGGAAGGGGGAGTTACGAAGGGGAGCTCTCCACGGAGGAGGCCCTCGCCTTCGTCGAGGACCTCAGCTCTTGGAGCAAGCCGGTCTTGATCCTCACGGGAGGGGAACCCCTCCTCAGGGAGGACGTCTTCCAGATAGCGCGCAACGCCTCCGAGCGAGGGATGAGGGTGGTGATGGCCACAAACGGGACCCTCATCACCCAAGGGGTGGTATCCGAGATAAAGCGATCGGGGATAAGGCGGGTCAGCGTAAGCATCGACGGGGCCTCGAGCAGTAGCCATGACGCCTTCCGTGGGGTGGAAGGGGCCTTTGAGAAGGCCTTGGAGGGGATTAAGCGCCTCCGCCAAGGGGGGGTGGAGGTGCAGATAAACACCACCGTCACCAAGAGGAACGTAGGGGAACTCGAGGACCTGCTGAGGCTGGCCCTTGAGGTGGGGGCGGTGGCCCATCACATCTTCCTCCTGGTCCCCACGGGGAGGGGGAAGGAGTTGGAGGGCGAGGAGATCTCCCCAGAAGGCTACGAACGGGTCCTGGAGTGGTTCTACGAAAGGAGCCAGGAGGTACCCCTTGAGCTCAAGGCCACCTGCGCCCCCCAATACTACAGGATCGTCCTGCAGAAGGGGGGGAAGGTGGGCAGGAGGGAGAAGGGGGGACTGCATGCCCTCACCAGGGGGTGTTTGGGCGGCGTGAGCTTCTGCTTCCTCTCCCACAAGGGGGAGGTCCAACCCTGTGGGTACCTGGAGGTGATATGCGGCGATATAAGGGAGAGGCCCTTTAAGGAGATATGGGAGGGGTCCGAGGTCTTCTTGAAATTGAGGGATCCGCAGAACTACACCGGCAAGTGCGGGCTGTGTGAGTATAGGGTGGTGTGTGGCGGCTGCCGGGCCCGCGCTTATGCCGCCACGGGGGACTACCTTGCGGAGGAGCCCTATTGCCTATGGGAGCCGAGGAGGGGTGAGGGGAAAGCCTGAAGAAGGCCTCTATCTGGCCGCCTTTTCGGAGGAGGATCCTCCCTCGGAGGGCACCTCAGGGGAGGTCGTCGATCTGCACGTGGACCCCCAAGAGGCCGAGGAGTTCAGGGAGAGGGTCTCCGGGGAGAGGAGGCTACGGGTGAAGCTCCGGGGGAGGAAGGGAGGAGAGGCCCTCGTCGAGTTCTGGCTCATCCCCCTCACGGAGACCAGGACCCTGGAACTGGACAGGGAGATCGTAAGGGCCCTGGACCAAGGGCTCATGGTCTTGGGTGAGGGGAATCGCCTCCTGGTGGCCAACCCCAAGATGGCTGAACTGCTGGGCTGCACCGAGGAGGAACTGCTGCAGAGGGGTTGGGAACAGGCCTTCCCCCCCGAGTTCCTCAGGCGTCTCCGCAACCACCTCGAGAGAGGGCGGTTCACCTTCGAGGCCGTACTGGGGAACATCCCGGTGGTGGTAAGCGGGGTACCCCTCCAGAGGGGAGGAGAGTCGGGGGCCATCCTCGTCTTCATGGACGTAAGCCCCTTGAAGTTGAAGGAGCAAGAGCTGGCTTCCAAGGTGAAGGAACTGGAGGACACGAAGAGGGCCATGCTCAACCTCCTGGAGGAGATGGAGGCCACCAAGAGGAAGCTGGAGAGGCTGAGCATCACCGACGAGCTCACCGGCCTCTTCAACCGCCGCCACTTCTACAAGATGCTGGCCAGGGAGATGGAGGTGGCCAGGAAGTACGGCATGCCGCTGTCGCTCCTGATCATGGATCTGGATGACTTCAAGGACTACAATGACACCCATGGCCACGTGGAGGGCGACAGGGCCCTGAGGAGGTTCGCCGAGGTCATCGAGCGCTCCATCAGGAAGGGGGTCGACAGCGCCTATCGGTTGGGGGGAGATGAGTTCGCTGTGATCGCCCCCGGGTCGAATCGAGAACAGGCCTGGAATATAGGCGAGAGGATCCAAGGGGGCTTGAGGGACCTGAGCCTGAGCATAGGGATAGCCGAGTTCATGGAGGACATGGACACAGATAGCTTTATCAGCCAAGCCGACAAGAGGATGTATGAGGAGAAACGGAGAAGGAAGAAAGCCCCTCCCCATTAAAAGGCTCTTCCTCATAGATGGAAGCTCTTAC
>QMLK01000025.1 GCA_003646705.1 Deltaproteobacteria bacterium
CCTGCTCGCTTCAGCAGCCTCCACAGGTCCAGCCCCTGCCAGCGGGCGTTGTAGGCGAAATAGCCGGGACAGATCAGAAGCACCGTCCGCTCCACCTGGGGGAGCTCAAGGACTCCCTCGAAGGTGAACTCCAGGGGACGTTCCACCAGCCCCTCGACCCTCAGGCGGTACCCCTCGGGGTCCACCTCCATAACCGTCCCCATGACGCCAAAGCTCTCTATAGGGTCTATCTCCAGCTCCCGGTTGTCGATGGTGGCAGGGTCCATGTCCTTGATCCTCTCCTTGGGGAAACCCCTGGGGAGGACTTGAAGAGAGGAACCCCTTGCCATGGCCTTCCTCCTTCCCCGGAGGAGGGAGATCGCCCCCAGGGCCATCACGAGAAATTCGCGCCTGCTTATGGCCTTCGCCACCCCGCCTCCAAGGTCCCCACCACCGGGAACCTCCTGAGCTTGACGGAGGTATGGGGGCCCCTCTCAGGGCCTCGGTAAGGTCGCGACCGGCCCGATGGTGGTATTGATGGACCCCGTTACGCCAGAGGAAGCTCCCCGTCACGTCGTAGACCTTTCCCTCCACGGCCACGTAGGCAGGACGGCCCTCCCTGCCGTCGTACCTGAGGAGCTCTTCCTCGGTGAAGACCTTCATCCCTCGTCCTCCTCTTCACACCATCGTCCCAAACCTGCAGGCTCGGACTAGAGAGAGACGAAGCGCCCCGCACACAAAGGGCTTTGATGGTCTTAGCCCTTTGTCCTTAGGTCAAATCTATCGAGGTTCATGACCTTGTCCCATGCCGCTACGAAATCTCGAAGGAACATCTCCTTGGCATCATCACACGCATAAACCTCAGCAACGGCCCTCAACTGATCGTGATGGCCTATGATTAGATCAACCCTTGTGGCCACCCACTTAAGCGCCCCGCTCCCCCTCTCATAGCCCTCAAACAGATAACGATGCTCGTCTGCCTGTCGCCATTCAATGTCCATGTCCAGAAGCTTTACGAAGAAATCGTTGGTGAGGGTCTCGGGGCTCTCCGTCAAAACACCGTATTTCCCGTATTTGTAAACGGCCCCAAGCACCCTCAGGCCGCCGATGAGCACCACCATCTCCGGCACCGTCAACTTCAGGAGCTGGGCTTTATCGACGAGAAGGTACTCGGGAGTCGTGTAAATGTCTCCCTCGTCGATCGCAGCTGGGTCCCTGAAATAGTTTCTGAATCCGTCTGCAAAGGGCTCTATCGCCTCATAAAACTCGACCTCGATCTGGTCCTCTGTCGCATCGACCCTTCCAGGGGTAAAGGGAACCCTTAGATCCATACCCGCCTTGCTTGCAGCCCGCTCTAAGGCGGCGCAACCCCCAAGGACTATCAGATCGGCTAAAGAAACCCTCTTTCCGCTTCCTGCGCCCTTTTGCTTTTCGTTGAACTCTCGCTGAATCTTTTCATAGACCTCGATTATCTTCTTCAAATCCTCTGGATGGTTCACCTCCCACTGGTTCATGGGATAAAGCCTGATCCTGGCCCCGTTGGCCCCTCCCCTTCTGTCCGAGTCCCTGTAGTTTGAGGCTGAGGACCAGGCGGTGTAAACCAATTGAGAGATGCTCAACCCTGAAGTGAGGATCCTCTCCTTTAGCTCCTCAGCCTCCCCGTCATCGATCAAATCGTAATCCCTCTTCGGCAACGGATCCTGCCAGACGAATTCCTCCTTCGGGACATAAGGGCCTATGTAGCAAGTCTTTGGGCCCATGTCCCTGTGGGTGAGTTTGAACCAGGCCCTTGCGAAGGCTCGCTCAAACCCTTCGGGGTCCTCCAGGAACCTCCTTGCTATCTTGGCGTACTCCTCATCAAACCTCAGGGCCAAATCTGCGGTAAGCATTCGGGGCTTGTGTCTTTTGTGGGGATCATGGGCATCGGGGATGATCTCCGGAGCATCCTTGGCTACCCATTGGGGCTTCCCCGCAGGGCTGGTCTCTATCTCCCATTCATGCTGAAAAAGGAGTCGGAGGTACTGGATCCCGAACTCGGTGGGGGTAGGAGACCAGGCGAGCTCAAAGCCGGAGGTGAAGGTATGGGGGCCCTTTCCGGTCTTGTAGTTGAACTTCCACCCCAACCCCTGCTGCTCTATGGGGGAGGAAGAGGGGTCGGGGCCCAGAAACTCCTCTGGGGCCGCTCCGTGGCATTTCCCGAAGGCATGTCCTCCGGCGATCAAGGCCACAGTGTCCTGGTCGTCCATCCCCATCTTAGCGAAGACGAACCTTATCTCCTGTGCGGACAATTTGGGGTCGGGAACTCCTCCGGGGCCTGCAGGGTTGACGTAGATGAGCCCCATCTCGGTGGCAGAGTAAGGTTCTCTGAGTCTCTTTTCCTCAAAGCGGCCCTTGGCGGTGAGCATCTCCTCTTCGGGTCCCCAGTCGGGGCCTTCATCCGGCTCGAATATGTCCTGCCTGCCGAGGGAGAAGCCCAGGATCTTCACGCCCATATCCTCCAGGGCAACGGTCCCGGAGAGGATTATCAAATCTGCCCAGGAAAGCCTTCCCCCGTATTTCTTTTTTATGGGCCAAAGTAGCCTCAGGGCCTTATCGAGCCCTATGTTGTCGGGCCAGTTGATCCTGGGGGGAAACCTTATGCTTCCGTCCCTCGCCCCACCTCTTCCGTCGTAGATCCTGTAGCTCCCGGCGCTATGCCAGGCCAAACGGATGAAGAGGGGGCCGTAGTGTCCAAAGTCAGCGGGCCACCAATCCTGCGATTCCCGCATAAGTTCCTTAAGGTCCTTTATCACCGCATCGACATCGAGCCCCTGGACTTCCCTCAGATAGTCGTAATCGTCCCCGTAGGGGTTGGAGGCCGGGCAGTTTTGTCGCAGGGGTTTCAGGTTCAGCCTGTTCGGCCACCAGTCACTTACCCACCTCTTCCTGGGCTTCATCCCTTCGCCCTTCATGGTTTGCATACCTCCTCATGTTTTTGACGGAGGCCAGGCCGCCAAGGCGAGGCCCCCTTCATCCTGCCCTCCGAGGTCTCAGTAGATGGATCTCATCCAGCCGTTGTACTTGTCCACCATCAGCTTGTCCACGAGGCTTCCGTCCTTGGTCAGGATCTCGACCTCGAAATAGTTCCCTTTGTCGGAGAACTTCCCCAGCTTCAGGTTGGGGTTCCTCGTGGCCCGAAGGGCATTCTCCACCAGGGCTTTGGCCTCCTTCTCCTCAAGGGGCTCTGCGGACTGCCGGCCATAGCCCCAGTACCTCGGCCCCATCATCTGGGGCCCCATGGGCTGACCGTACCCCTGGGGGCCGAGGTAGGCGCCACAGTACGGACAGTAGCGGGGCTGGGCTGCGTAACCTGGGCCCATGCCGTAGCCCGGCCCCATCATGGGTCCTGTGCCCGTCCCTCCGGCCCCCATGTGGGCACCGGCCTGGGCCAGAAGGCCGCCCAGGACCAACGCTGAGATCAAAACAAAGAGCCTCTTCTTCATCTGAACCTCCTTTCGTTCTCCATTAAAAAAATCACCCTCCTCCCCCAGGACAGACTCAGAGGAGGAGATCCCTCTTCTTCTCCTCGTACTCCTCCTTGCTTATCTCCCCCCATGGCGTAGCGCCTCTTCAGGATCTCCAGGGCCGAATCCTCGGCTCTGGAGGGCTTGCTCGAGATCACGAGCCAGCGGATGAGAAGGACCACCCCCACGATCACCGCCACCCAGAAGACCACCATGAAGACGGGGCCTAACCATCCCATCATCCCCCAACCCATCGTACCAGGTCCTGTGTGCCACCCCCACTGGGAGAGCATCTCTCCAAGGCTCGAAGAGTTCATATAGACACCTCCTCCCTGCCCTCAGGCCATCTTGAGCCGTCGGGCGTTTACGGCCACTATGACGGTGCTCACCGACATCAGGGCCGCCCCCACCGCAGGGCTCAACAGCACCCCCCAGGGGTAAAGCACTCCGGCGGCCAGGGGGATGGCCAAGACGTTGTAGCCCGTGGCCCAGGCCAGGTTCTGGACCATCTTGTGGTAGGTAGCCCGGGCGAGTCTTATCACCGCCACCACATCGAGGGGGTTGCTGCGGACGAGTATCACGTCTGCGGCCTCCGCAGCCACGTCGGTACCCGCCCCTATGGCGATCCCCACGTCGGCCTGGGCCAGGGCCGGGGCGTCGTTGACCCCGTCGCCGGTCATGGCTACGGGGAGCCCTCGCGCCTGGACCTCCTTCACTTTGGAGGCCGTCTCGTGGGGCTTGACCTGGGCGAAGTACTCCTCGATCCCCAGCTCCTCGGCCACCCAGCGGGCTGCCTGAGGGTTGTCCCCCGTGAGCATCAGGCACCGAACCCCCATCCTGCGGAGGGCCAAAACAGCCTCCCTGGCCTCGGGCTTTATGGCATCAGAGAGGGCGATGGCCCCCTTGAGGGTCCCCTCGACCACCAGAAAGACCACGGTCTTTCCCCGCTGCATGGCCCGAGAGACCCTGGGGTCAGAGGCCGAGAGCCCGAGCTCCTCCAGGTAGGCCGGGCCCACCACCATGACCTCCCTGCCCTCCACCCTGCCTCGAGCCCCCCTTCCCGGCAGGGCCTTGAAGTCCTCGAGGGGGTAGGCGCCCTCTGAGGCCTCCACGATGGCCCTGGCCACGGGGTGCTCCGAGTGCTGCTCGACGGTTGCCGCGAGCCTCAGCACCTCCCCCTCCCCCTGACCGTCCAAGGGGATCACCTCGGTCACCCGAAAGACCCCCTCGGTGAGGGTCCCGGTCTTGTCGAAGATGACCGCTCGAAGGTCCTTGGCCCCCTCGAAGGCCCTCCTGTCCCTGATGAGGAGGCCCCTCTTGGCCGCCAGGGCCGTGGACACGGCCACCACCAGCGGTATGGCCAGGCCCAGGGCGTGGGGGCAGGCTATGACCATCACGGTGACGGACCTCTCCAGGGAGAAGGCCAAGCCCTTCCCCCCGCCGAGGAGCGAAGCCGCCAAGGTGAGGACTCCCCCTCCGAGGGCCACCAGGGTCAGGGCCAAGGCGGCCCGATCGGCCAGGTCCTGGGTGCGGGTCTTGCCCTCCTGGGCCCTTCTGACCAGCTCCACCATCTGGAAGATGTAGGAGTCCCGGCCGCCCTTCCTCACCTCGACCGTGAGCGACCCCTCGCCGTTGACCGAACCGCCTATGACCTCATCGCCGGGCCCCATCTCCACCGGCTTCGACTCCCCGGTCAGGAGCGACTGATCCACCCAACTGCCCCCCGAGACCACCACCCCATCGGCGGGGACCCGTTCCCCGGGCTTGACCACCACACGGTCCCCCACCTGGAGCTCCTGAACGGGCACATCGACCATCTCCCCCTCTGGGGTCAGCCTGTGGGCGTCCGAGGGCATGAGCTTCACCAGCTCCTCCAGGGCCCTGGAGGCCCCCATGACGGAGCGCATCTCCATCCAGTGTCCGAGCAGCATCACGTCTATCAGGGTCACCAGCTCCCAGAAGAAGACCTTCCCTCGGAGCCCGAAGACCACGGCGCTGCTGTAAAGGTAGGCGGTGGTGATGGCCACTCCGATCAGGGTCATCATCCCAGGTCTTGCCTTCATCAACTCCCCCCGCAACCCCTTCAGGAAGGGGTAGCCCCCGTAGAGGTAGACCACGGTGGCCAGGACCCAGAGGACGAAGGCATCCCCGGGGAAGCTCAACGTCTGCTCGAGCCCGAGCAGGCCCTGAACCGCAGGGGAGAGCAGAAGCACGGGGAAGGGTCAACACCATACAAACCCAGAACCTTCGCTTGAAGTCGGCGACCATCGGCGCGTGGTGAGCGTGGGGGGCTTCCTGCTGGGAGGGATGTTGAGGGTGGGTATGATGCGCTGGGGGCGGTCTCTCTTGCGGGTGGCTGGAGTGTCCTTCGTGTCCCATAGTCCCTCCTCAGCCCCCGAGCGCCTTCAACCTTTGGCTCAAGGTGGCGAAGTGGCGCTGCTCCTCCCTTATGACCTCCCGCACCTTCTCCCTGCCCCATCCCTCGGGGACCACCGCCTCCAGGGCTACGTAAAAGGCGATGGAGTCCCGTTCGAGGGCGACCGCCCCCTTGAGGACCTCTTGAGGGGTCTTGAGGCCCTGCAGGGCCTCGGCGGGGTCCTGGCTGAAGAGGTGGGAGTCAGTCCAGGCCTCCAGGTAGGCCCTGGTGTCCTCGTCGAGGATGGCCCTGCCCCCCTCCGTGAGGGAGGCCCTGATCTCGGCGAAGGTCCTCCGGTGGTCCTCCTCCATCTGGGCGAGCTCCAGGAAGAGCTCCCGCAGCTCTGGCTGCATCTCCGCCCCTCGGCGGTAGAACCTGATCCCGGCCTCCTCCACCCGTTCGGCCATCTGGAGGACCTCTTCGGCCTTGAAGTGCAACACGCTCATGGGGCCCCTCCTTCTCCGCTGCTCGGCGGGGTGAAGGTCCTCTGCCCGAGCTCCCGGTCGAGCATGAAAAGCCCTTGACGGGCATCCCCGAGGAGCTTCAGCCTCTGGACCACCTCCCCCACCGAGGCCTCCTCCTCGACCTGCTCGGTGACAAACCACTGCAAGAAGATCTGGGTCGCGTGATCGCGTTCCGAGAGGGCGAGGTTCATCACGTCGTTGATCCGTCCGGAGACCATCTCCTCGTGCTTGAGGGCGGTTTCGAAGGCCTCCAGGGGACTCGACCATTCGGTGGGGGGAGCCTCGATGGCCTTGAGCCTTACCCTTCCACCCCGCTCACCGATGAAGTCGTGGAACTTCATGGCGTGGACCAACTCCTCCTGGGCCTGGACCCGCATCCACTGAGCGAAGCCCCCGAGCCCCACCGCGTGGAAGTAGGCCGCCATGGATAGGTAGAGATAGGCTGAGTAGAGCTCGGCGTTGAGCTGATCGTTCAAGGCCCCTTGGATCTTGTCGCTGAGCATCACCACCTCCTAATCGGGTAGCTTCTTCGGCCCGGACCAGCGCCTGAAGGCGTCGATCTCCCGATCGAGCCCCTCGGCCACTGGGGAACCGTGGGAGGCCGCTAAGGCCTTGTACATCTCCATGGCCGCCGGAGCCAGCCTGTCCTGGGCCCGCAGGATGAAGACCGGCTCATCCTCCCCTACACCCGGGATCTCGACCTTGCCGTACTTTCCCGAGATGGCCATCTCACACCTCCTCCTTCAGTCCCTGACGGTTATCACCTTATTGACCTCAAGGACCCGTTGCATCAACAGATGCTCGGCCCACAGACCGAGGGCCGCATCGGGACCTGCTCAGCAGAGCCTGCCACCGATGAGCCTGAGGGTCACCTCACCGGTGGAGGGATCGGCATCCACCAATTCCACGTAGCCGTCGGCAAGCTCCTCGAGCTTGGGCCTCAACTCCTCGACGACCCTCTCGATCCTCTCCCTAAAGTCCACCTCTTTCACTTCCCGAACCTCGATATGAGGTCCTTAACCCTATTCTCTATCTCATCCCTCACCCTTTGAAAGGCCTCCGGGGAACCCCCCGCGGGGTCCTCGAGATCCCACTCTTCCTGTTGGAGGGCCGAGACGGCGGGACAGCTCACCTCACAGCCCATCCGCACCAGGAGGTCGAAGGGCCCTTGACCAAGCACCTCCCCCGCCCCCTTGGGCCTGCGATAGGCCAGGTCCATCCCCTTCTCCGCCATGACCCTCATGGTGAGGGGGTCGATTTCTGGGGCTGGCTCCTCCCCGGCGCTGTCGGCGTCGAAGCGATCGCCGGCGTAACGCTGAAGGAGGGCCTCTGCCATCTGGCTCCTGCGGGCGTTCTCGCGACAGAGGAAGAGGACCCGTCTCCTGCGGCTTAAGCCCCCCGAAAGCTCCCTCCCCCTAGCCCTGGCCTCCTCCAGCGCCGTGGGGTGCATGGCGATGTCGCCCGGCTTATCCACCTGTCTGAAACCGAGGGTCCCCTCGAAGGAGGCCCCCAGGGAATCGAAGAAGTATTTGGCCGTCAGCTCCACCCCGGCGAAGAGGTTCTTGCCCTTGGTGGCCCCTACGGCCAGCAAGAACCCCTTACGCCATGGGGCCTTGGGGTCCTGCAGGCCTAAGCGATACTTCCTCGACCAAAGGGCCTGGACCCGGTCTATCAAGGCCTTGGTCTGGGCTGGGGTCCCGTAGAAGAAGATGGGGGTGGCCAAGACGACGAGGTCCGCCCTCCTCAGGAGACGATAGACATCGTCCATCCCGTCGGATAACTTGCAGAAACCCTCCCTCTCGCAGTACCGGCACCCCATACAGGGGGCTATTCCCTGCTCCGCGACGTAGAGCTTCCGCACCTGGAGGCCGTTCCTCCTGACGCCCTCGAGGAAGGCCGAAAGCAGAAGTTCCGTGTTCCCCTCCCTCCGTGGACTGCCCATTATCCCCAAGACGAAAGCCATCCCTCACCCTCAACTCAGGTCATCTATAGGATGACCTTGCAATCATGGCTCATCCAGGAGCCTCTTCTCCCCCTCCAACTTCTTTAGATCGGTCACGTCCTGGGTGGCCTCCACACAGCCTAGGTATCTGCCATCGCTGTCCCGCACCGCGAAGTACCGGATGTGGACCTTCCTGCCCTTCACATCTATCCAGAACTCGGCCACATCCCTCTGGCCGCTCTTGAACTCCTCCAAGATGCGGTTCACCAGGGGCAGGCTCTTCTGAGGGTGACACTGCTGTACCGTGCGGCCGATGATCGCCTTCGTCCTCGGGAAGAGCCGCTCCCTCGGCTCGTTAAAGTAGCGGACCCGGTCCTCCGCGTCCACGAAGGTAATGTCCAAGGGCAGGGTGTTGAGCATGGCCTCGAGCTCCCCTTGGGTCATGGTCCCCGTCCCGAAGGTCACCCC
>QMLK01000026.1 GCA_003646705.1 Deltaproteobacteria bacterium
AGACAAGACCTTCGTCATCGCACTCGTCAGGTTCGTCTTGCCATGATCCACATGACCAATGGTCCCTACATTAATGTGCGGCTTCTTCCGCTCAAACTTCGGCTTGCCCATCGCTCAGCCTCCTGAACTTCATATAATGGAGCCCACGATCGGGATTGAACCGATGACCTCTTCCTTACCAAGGAAGCGCTCTACCACTGAGCTACGTGGGCCATGAAGCCTCCTGGAGCGGGAAACGGGATTCGAACCCGCGACCCTCAGCTTGGAAGGCTGATGCTCTAACCAGGCTGAGCTATTCCCGCCTCCTCTTCCTCCCTTGGTGGAGAGGGGAGGATTCGAACCTCCGAAGGCTGCGCCAGCGGATTTACAGTCCGCCCCCTTTGGCCACTCGGGAACCTCTCCCCTGGAGCTGGTGGTGGGACTCGAACCCGCAACCTGCTGATTACAAATCAGCCGCTCTACCGATTGAGCTACACCAGCCCTTTTCATTTTAAGGAAAGAGGAAACACAAGGCAACCCCTGTGTTCCCTCCACTCGGACCCAGCCTTTTTTAAACTATAATACATCTTCCCCCTTGGGGAATCAAGGGGTTTTCCCCTTCCCTTGAGCTTCTGACAAGAATGTAATATAGAGGGGAGCGAAATGGTGGTCAAGGCTGTAAGGGGCTTTTCGGACATATTGCCGGAGGAGATCCTCACCTGGAGGAAGGTGGAGGAGGAGGCGAGGCGAGTGCTCGAGGCCTTCGGCTTCCGGGAGATAAGGATACCGGTCCTCGAACGCACGGAGCTCTTCGCCCGGAGCATAGGGGGCGAGACCGACATCGTTCAGAAGGAGATGTACAGCTTCTTGGACCGCGGGGGCGATTCGGTGACCCTGAGGCCTGAGGCCACCGCCTCCATCGCCCGGGCCTACATCGAGCACAGGCTCTACAGCCGGGATCCCGAGGTCCGCCTCTACTTCATCGGCCCCATGTTCCGCTACGAGCGCCCTCAGAAGGGCAGGCTCAGGCAGTTCCACCAGATCAACGCCGAGGTCTTTGGCGTAGCCCACCCCATGGTGGACGCCGAGGTGATGGCCCTCCTGGTGCTGCTGCTTTCGCGATGTGGCTTGACCGAGCATGAGCTGCAGATCAACAGCTTGGGGTGCCCCAGGTGCAGGGAGGGCTTCAGGGAGACCCTGAAGGCCTTCCTCGAGGAGAGGACCAGAAAGTTGTGCCAAGACTGCCTGAGGCGCAAGGAGAGGAACCCCTTGCGGGTCTTCGACTGCAAGGTCAAGGGATGCCAGGAGGTGATGGAAGAGGCCCCCCTCCTCGAGGACCACCTCTGCGACGAATGTAAGGACCACTTCCTGCAGGTGAGGAGCTACCTCGAGGAGCTCAAGGTACCCTATTCGGTCAACCCACGGATGGTAAGGGGGCTCGACTACTACACGAAGACCGCCTTTGAGGTGGTGGCCAAGGGCCTCGGGGCCCAAAAGGCCGTGGCTGCAGGGGGCAGGTACGACAACTTGATAGCGGAGCTTGGCGGCCCTGAGGTCCCGGGCATCGGCTTCGCCATAGGGGTGGAACGCCTCCTGCTCGTCATCCCTTCCCTTCCCCCACCTCCACCGCCCCTGCTGTTCATCGCCACCTTGGGGGACGAGGCCGAGAGGATCGCCTTCCGCTGGTGCTATGAGCTGAAGGCCTCAGGGATCACGGCCGCGATGGATCACCGCCGCCGCAGCCTGAAGAGCCAACTCAGACGGGCTGACAAGCTCGAGATCCCCTACGTGGCTATCATCGGGGAGGAGGAGATCTCCAGCGGGAAGGTCATCCTCAGGGACATGCGACAGGGCAGCCAGCAGAACATCCCCCTGGACACCTTCGTCCAAGAGATAAGGGAGAGGCTGGGGCCCTCAGTCCACGAAGCTCTTTAACTTCTTGCTCCTGGAGGGGTGGCGTAGCTTCCGTAAGGCCTTGGCCTCGATCTGACGGATCCGCTCCCTGGTGACGTTGAAGTTGCGGCCCACCTCCTCGAGGGTGTGATCGTACTTCTCCCCGATGCCAAACCTCATCCTCAGGACCTTCTCCTCCCGCTCGGTCAAGGTGGACAGCACCTGGCGCACCTGCTCCATCATGTTCTTCTGGATCACGGCCTCCAAGGGCTGCACCGCTCCCTTGTCCTCTATGAAGTCACGCAGGTGGGTATCCTCGTCATCCCCGATGGGGGTCTCCAAGGAAATGGGCTCCTTGGCGATCTTGAGGATCCTGATCACCTTCTCCACGGGCATCTCCATCCGCTCGGCTATCTCCTCGGGACGGGGTTCCCTGCCGAGTTCCTGGACCAACTGCCTCGAGGTGCGGACCAACTTGTTGATGGTTTCGATCATGTGCACGGGGATCCTGATGGTACGGGCCTGATCGGCGATGGCCCTGGTGATGGCTTGCCTGATCCACCAAGTGGCGTAGGTCGAGAACTTGTAACCACGGCTGTACTCGAACTTGTCCACCGCCTTCATGAGGCCGATGTTGCCCTCCTGGATGAGGTCGAGGAATTGAAGCCCCCGATTCATGTACTTCTTCGCGATGCTCACCACCAAACGCAGGTTGGCCCGGACTAGCTCGTTCTTGGCCTCCTTGGCCTTGGCCTCTCCTTGTTCTATTTCTTTGACGGCTTTCTTCAATTCCGCGACGCTGATGCCCGCCTCCTGCTCTATCCGTTGAAGCCTCTTCTGGAGATACTTGGCCATCTTGTCGAGTTCTACGAACTCCTCCTCGTTGAGGCCCCGTTCCAAAAAGAGGGCCTTCTTTTCAGCAGGGGACCTCCTCATCTCCCTGAAGAAATCATCGAGCCGCTCTGGGGTCGTGCCGAGGCGTTTGGCTATCCTCCTCGTCTCCTCCTCGACCCTCTGCACCTTCTCCAACAGTCCCCGGAGCTTGCTCACGATGGCATCTATTTGGGACTCCTTCAGGTTTATCCTGGTGAGGAGGGAGACCATCTCCTCCTCTCGGCGGCGCAGTTCCTCAGCACAATGGTTGGGGTCCCCCTTCAGCCTCCGGATCTCCTCCTGCAGGGTCCTGACCTTCTCTATGACCCTCAGGATCCGCTCCTTGTAGACCTCCTCTTCCTCATGGAGGCCCTCGTCCTCCTCCACATCGTTGGTGATGTCCTTTAGACTCAAGGTCCCTTCCCTCAAGGCCTCCCCCAGCTTCAGGACCTCGTTCACGGTGACGGGGCAGTTGAGGATGACGCGGAGGACCTCCTTCTTGCCCTCTTCAATCCTCTTGGCGATGGCCACCTCCCCTTCGCGGGTCAGCAGCGACACCTTACCCATCTCCTTGAGGTAGAGACGCACGGGGTCGCTGGTGTGGCCGAACTCCAGGTCCTCCAGCTCCCCAGGCGGCTCCTCCAATCGCAACTTCTCCCCGGGGGAAACCTTCTCCTCTCCGAGGGCCTCGAAATCCACCTCGTCCAAAGCCGTAAGGACGTCGTTCAAGCTCTCTACCTTCTCTTCCATGAACTCATCCACCTCGTCCATAAGGACAACCTCCTCTAACGGGACTCGACCTCTACGGACCCCTTGAGGTCCCTTTCCTGTTGAAGGAGGATCTGTTTACGCATGAGAAGGGCCTGAAGGAGTTTGCTGTCCCCCTCCCTCTCGGCCTGCCTGATCCTCTCCACGAGGGCCTGCCGCTCCTCCCTGAGCTTCCTCAACCTGATCCCCCGGAGGCAGTCCCGCAGGGCCCTTTCCCCCTCCTCCGCCATGGCCTCGTTGAAGAGGACCCCGAAGACCCTATCGGCTAGCCCCTTCTCCTCCAACAAGGGGAGGATCTCTACGGCGGGGTCCCCACCGTCCTGCTCCACCTCCAAGATCCTCCGGGCCACCTCCTTGAGGTCCTCGGAGGCGAAGTCATCGATCACCCCCTCCTGCCGCACCAGCGGGATCACCTCCGGGTCGTGGATCATGAGGGCGACCAGGGTCTCCTCAGCCGAGGGCAAGGGGAGGGGGGTCCTCAGGACCTTGGGGGCCCCTTCCCCGGACTCCCTCAGTCTCTGCAACAGGAGTTCCTCCTCCACCCCGAGGGCCTTGGCCACGTACTGGACGTAGAAGCGCTGCCTCACCTCGTCCTTGATGCCCCTGAGGAGGGGAAGGACCCCCTGGACGGCCTGGAAGCGCCCTTCAGGCGTCCCCAAGTCGTGTCCCTCCATCGACTCGTCCAGGTAGAACTCCACCGCAGGCCTCCCCTGCCCGAGCAGCTCCTCGGCCCCATCCCGGCCCCTGAAATAGCTATCCGGGTCCTCCCCAGGCGGAAGGAGCGCCACCTCCCCCTCCACCCCTTCGGCCACCAGTACCTCCACGGCCCGCAAGGCGGCCTTTCTGCCTGCGACGTCCCCGTCGAAGAGCAAGAGGACCCTTTCCGCGAGGGGCTTGATGATCCTCACCTGCTCCGGCGTGAGGGCCGTCCCCAAAGGGGCCACCACGTTCTTCACACCCCTCTGGGCGAGGGCGAGGACGTCGAAGTAACCTTCGACCAAGATGGCCCTTCCATCACCGATAATATAATCCCTCGCCACTTTTATGCCATAGAGACCCTCCCCCTTGCGGTAGATGGGCGTGTCCGGGGAGTTGAGGTACTTGGGCTCCCCCTCCCCCAAGACCCTCCCACCGAAGCCGAGGACTCTGCCGCGCTGGTCGAAGATGGGGAAGATGATCCTGTTTCGGAAGCGGTCATAAGGCCCTCGTTCCCCCTGAATCACCAGGCCCACCTCCTCTGCCTCCTTCAGGTCCACCCCCTTGCCCCGCAGGAACCTACACAGGCCTTCCCACCCAGGGGGCGCAAAACCCAGGGAGTACTCCTCCCACAGGGGGGGCTCCACCCCCCGCCCCAGGAGGTACTCCCTGGCAGCCCTTCCGTCCCTGGGGTGTAGCAGCCTCTCCCTGAAATACCCCAAGGCCAACCGGTTGATCTGCAGATACCGCTCCCTTCGGCCCTCGCACCTACCCCTGGGGAGCTCTATCCCGTAGCGTTCCGCCAGGGCCTTCACGGCCTCGTAGAAGCTCATCCGCTCCTGCCTCATGAGGAAGGTGAAGACGTTGCCCCCAGCACCACAGCCGAAGCAGTGGAAGAGCTGCCTCTCGGGGCTGACGACGAAAGAGGGGGTCTTCTCCTGGTGGAAGGGGCAGAGGCCTTTGTAGTTGCGGCCCGACCTCCTCAACTTGACGTAATCGGAGATCACGTCCACGATGTCGGCCCGCTGTCGGATCTCCTCGATGAGCTCCCTCGGGATCATTTGAGCTCTACTATGGTTACCCCTCCGCCTCCCCGCTCCAAGGGAGCCGATTTGAGCTCCTTGACCCAGGGCATCCCCTTGAGGTGTTCCCTTATGGCCCGTCTCAGTCGTCCGCTGCCTATGCCGTGGACGATCTGGACCTGATCCCAGCCCCGAAGGATCGCCTCGTCTATCAGCTTCTCCACCTTGGGCAGGGCCTCTTCAACCCGCAGCCCCACGACGTTGAGCTCCTGGACCCCCCTGCCCTCCGCCTCCAGGCCCACAAGCGCGACCTCCTTTCCCCCTTCGGGTTCCGATTCCCTCAGCTCTTCAAGGGGGACCTTCACCCTCATCGCCCCCACCAGGACCTCCGCCCTCTCGTGACCGAACTCCACCACCCGTCCCCGTCTGCCCAGGCTCGCGATCTCCACCCAATCCCCCACCCTGACCTCGGCCGGCCGGGCGTAGGACCTCCTCTTGGGGAAGGCACGGAGGAACTCCTCCCGCGCCCTCCTCATCTCGCCCCTGAGTTGTCCACCCCGTTCAGGCCTCCGCTCTGCCTCCCTCAGGACCTCTCGCAAGCGCTCCTCCAGCTCACGAAGCCTCCTCTTGCCGCGTTCCTCCACCCTCTTGAGGATCTCTCTCCTCCTCTGGCGCAGCCCCTCAAAGAGCTCCCGAAGCCTCTCCCTTCGCTCCGAGGCCTCCAGCCTGATCCGTTCGGCCTGGCGGAGCTCCTCCTCGAGTCTCCCCCTCAGCTCCTGTAGCTCCTCGAGGAGGCCTTCCTCGGGACTGCTCACCTGACGGTGATATTCCTTGGCCCTCCCTATGACCTCCCCTTGCAGCCCCCACCTCTCGGCGATGGGGAAGGTCCAGCTGCGGCCCGCCTGTCCGTAGAGGAGCCTGTAGGTGGGGGTCATGGTCTCGGGGTCGAACTCCACGGCGGCGTTCTGCACCCCTTCCTCCTTGTAGCCGTAGGCCTTCAGAGGTTCGAGGTGGGTGGTCACCACGGCATAGCCGTCCTTGCGCCTGATCTCGTCCAGGATGGCCATGGCGAGGGCCGAGCCCTGGGCGTAGTCGGTGCCCGTGCCTATCTCGTCTATGAGGACGAGGCTCGAGGGGTCCACCTCGTCGAGGACCTCCTTCGCCCAGAGGATGAAGGAGGAGAAGGTGGAGAGGTGCTCCCTCAAGCTCTGTTCGTCCCCGATGTAGGCAAAGACCTTCTTGAAGACCTGCAAGGTGCTGTCCGGGGAGGCCGGGATGAGCATCCCGGACTGGGCCATGAGGACCAGGAGGCCCAGGGTCTTCAGGGCCACCGTCTTGCCCCCTGCGTTGGCCCCGCTGATGATGAGGACCTTCTGCTCCGGCCGAAGGACGAGGTCCACCGGGACCACATCCTCGCCCCTCAACAGGAGGAGGGGATGTCTGGCCCCGATGAGCCTCACCCCCTCATGGGAGTTGACGGCGGGGCGATGGGCTCCGAGCCTCTGGGCCAGCAGGGCCTTGGCGTACAGCAGGTCCACATCGACCTGGACCCCCAGATCCGCCCTCAACTGAGGGGCCCTCTCGGCGACCTTAGAGCTGAAGTACTTGAGGATCCTCTCCTCCTCTTCCCTCTCCTGCTGCCTCAGCAGCCCCAACTCGTTGTTGAGCTCCACCACCTCCATGGGCTCGAGGTAAAGGCTCGCCCCGGATCCGGACACATCGTGCACGATCCCCTCCATACGGCCCTTGGCATCCGAGCGCACGAGCAGCACGAAGCGGTCATTCCGCTGGGTGATGAGGTCGGTCTGGACGATCCCCCTCCTGGAGGCCCGCTGTAGGATCTCCTCCAGCCTCCGCCTGATCCTCTCCTTGACCCCCTTGATCCTCCCCCTTATCTCCGAGAGGCGCGGGCTGGCCTCATCCCTGATCTCCCCCCTCGGGGTGATGGCCCCCTCTATCTCGGAGGCCACCCCTTCGGGGGCGTGCAAGCGGCGCCCTATATCCCTCAGGCGCCAGAACCTCTCCCCGGCACCCTCCAGGGCCCTCTTCAGGCCCACCGAGGCCCTGATGGAGGCCGCCACCGCCAAGAGCTCCTCCGGTGAGAGGACGGCCCCCAAGGCCGCCCGCTCCAGGGCGGCCGACACATCCCTGAAGCCCACCTCCGGCAAGCCCCCCCTCTCCTCGATGTACCCCTTCATCTGGGCCGTCTCCTCCAAGGCGGCCTCCACTGCTTCGGGATCGAGCAGAGGGGTCACCTCCTCGGAGGCCCTTCGGCCCAGCTCAGAGATGGCCAGGGACTTCAAGTGCTCGAGCAACTGGGGGAACTCGAGGAAGTCCAGAGACCTCCTGTCCACCTCCGGTCTAATCCCCTTTCCCTCTAGAGGCCTTTTTCAAAGGGAACTCTGGACGGGGGAAGCCCCTTCGAGCTTCTTCCTCACGGTATCGCTTACCACCTTGCCCTCGGCCCTGCCGGCCAGACGGGGCATGAGGAGCTTCATCACCTTGCCCAAATCCTTGGGTCCCTTGGCCCCAACCTCCTGGATGGCCTCCTCCACCATCCTCTCCAACTCCTCCTGAGAGACCCGCTCGGGGAGGAAGGCCTGAAGGACCTCCACCTCCCTCTCCTCCTTCAAGGCGAGGTCCTCCCTGCCGCCTTTGCGGAACTGCTCGCTCGCCTCCTTCCCCTTCTTGATGAGGGAGTTGAGGACCTGAAAGGCCTCCTCGTCCTTCAACTCCCTGCGGAGTTCCTTCTCCTTGTTCTGAAGGGCTGCCAGGGCAAACCTCAGGATGGAGAGCCTCTCCTTGTCACCCTCCTTGACAGCCCTTTTCATCTCCTCCCGCATCCTCTCAAGGACCGCCATCGGTTCCCTCAAGACAGAAAAATGCCTTGCCTTTCGCAAGGCCTCTTTTATTATAGCCCCGATGGGGGAGAAGTCAACTCTGAAGGACCTTCTTTAGGAGTTCCTCGTGCCCAAGGGCTGGAGAATCCTCTTCGAGGACCAGAGGCTCCCCCTCCAGCTCGAGGAGGGGGAGCACGGCCGGGTCGTCCAAGAAACGGGACAGCCTCTGAAAGACCCTTATGCCGCCCCGATGTCCCTCATGGGACATGGTGAGGTAGAGCTCCCTTTTGGCCCTCGTCACCGCCACGTAGAGGAGCCGCCTCTCCTCCTCCATCTCCTCTTCTGAGGTGTGTGTGTAGGAGATCGGGAGATGCCCGTCGGCCACCCCCATGATGAAGACCACCGTCCACTCCAGCCCCTTGGCCGAGTGGATGGTGGACAGCACCAAGGGCCTGGTGTCCAGGTGCAGGTCGTCCCTCTCCAGGAGGCTCCGCTCCGGCGACTCCAAGGCCACCAAGTCCAGGAGGAACCTCTCGGGCGAGCGGTAGCCCTGGGCGATCTGTCGAAGGGACTCCACATCGCTAAGCCGCCGGGGGTAGTCGTCGTACCGCTCCTTCAGGATCGGCGCGTAATAGTCGCAGAGGATCTCCACCGCCTCGTGAAAGGTGGGGGCTTG